>CAZLZJ010000002.1:59778-89808 GCA_964563975.1 uncultured Prolixibacteraceae bacterium | reverse complement strand
AATTAAATTATATTTGAATGAAACGCATCATATTTTTTATTATATACCTTGCTCTTGCCGGCAATGCTGCCGGCCAAAAACACCAACAAGAATATATCAATAAATATCAGATGCTGGCTATTGAAGAGATGGGCAGAAGTGGTATTCCTGCCAGTATTAAAATGGCACAAGCCTGTCTTGAATCAGCATACGGACAAAGTAAACTTTCAAAAAGTTCAAATAACCACTTTGGCATTAAATGCAAAAGTAACTGGAAAGGCCAAAAAGTGTATCACGACGACGATCATAAAAATGAATGTTTTAGAAAATACAGTTCAATCGAAGAATCATATATTGATCACAGTAATTTTTTAATGTCCAATACCAGGTATGCATTTCTGTTCACCCTTCCGCCCGATGACTATAAAGGGTGGGCAAAAGGATTGAAACAGGCCGGATATGCCACAGCTAAGCATTATGACCAAAGTCTGATCAAGATCATTGAAAATCATAAGCTGTACCGGCTGGATCATAATGAAACATTCTCTCCAATTGCAGTATATGAACAACGGCAGGTAAGCAATCCGGGAATTTCTGCAAGTGTAACCATCAATCCATATAATTCGCATAAAATTCTAAAATTGAACGGCCTCAATGCTGTTGTTGCAAGAGAAGGAGACTCCTATGAAATCATAGCTCAGGAATTGGGGAAAAGTACCTGGGAACTTTACAGGTTCAACGATCGTAATGAAGGCTACAGGCCGCAACCTAATGAGGTTATTTATATTCAGCCAAAAAAGAATAAACCTGCAAAAACACATAATACTCACATAGTTGGGGAAGATGAAACTATGCAATATATCTCACAGCTTTACGGGATCAAACTAAAACCTTTGCTGAGAAGAAACCGTTTATCGCCGGGGCAGGAGCCGCAACAAGGTGATATTATCTATCTTCGACAAAAAAACCCTGCAACCAAATAAAATCTTTCATAATGCCGGCAATAATATTATACCGGGCAATTAAGTTTCTGAAAATTGTGGCAATAGCAATAATGTCTATGATTTTGCTATACCTGTTTTTTGCATTAACCCTTTCGATAATGTCAATAAAACCCAAAAAAACAGATTGTTTACGGGAAAAATATATATACCTGACTACAAACGGAGTGCATCTTGATATAATTATTCCTTATCACTATTTAGACAGCGAATTACAACAAAAACTTAATTTTAAAAATGAAACGTTATATTTTGGCTTTGGCTGGGGCGACAAGGAATTTTTTTATAAAACACCGTACTGGTCTGACCTGAAATTTAAGGTTGCATTTAAAGCACTGTTTTTAAAAAGCGGGTCGGCAATGCATATTACATTCTACTCACATTCATACAATCACTGGAAAAAAATCTTTCTTTGCAATGAACAACTTATCCGGTTAAATAACTATATAAAAAATTCATTTAAAATAGATAGTGACGGCAGGCTCATTCTTTGTCCATTTCCCGGATATTCAGAGAATGATATCTTCTATGAAGCCAAAAACAATTTTTCTCTTTTCAGAACCTGTAATGTCTGGGTCAACAGTGCATTTAAAATAGCCGGAATAAAAACTTCTGTATGGTCTCCATTTGATTTTGGAGTACTTTTTCATACAGACCATATTTAGCGAAACAATACTGTTAACTCATTATCTGAATAATCCTATCAATATTAAAGACAGGTGTAGCGCCCTCATTTTCTGCAACAAACGCGCCTGTTGCACATGCAAAGCTGAGAGCATCGGCCAAAGATTTTTTTTCAAATAAAGAGATTAAAAAACCGGCAAGAAATGCATCTCCTGCACCGACAGTATCAACAACATTTACCTTAAATCCATTATGCTCGTAAATCTCTCCTTCACTGTATAGCAGAGCTCCCCTGGCACCTTTTGTAACACAAACCATTCTGACATTATACCTGTTTGCAAACCAGTCAGCTAAATCCTTTTCTTCAAAAGACCCTTTCCCGTGCCATCCTGCAATTATCCTAAGCTCGTCATCATTTAATTTTACAATATCTGACCTCTTTAACAACGGCTCGATAATATCTTTTGTATCATATGGTTTACGAAAATTAACATCTATTAATTTCACGGCATCACTATCCAACAGTTTTAAAATGGTATCCCTGCTCTTTTTCCCACGTGAAGCCAGCGACCCGTAAATCAGCACTCCTGATTCGCCGGCCTTTTCAGCCAGTTTATCTGTAAACTCAATATTATCCCAGGCCACAGGCTCCTTAATAATAAATTTCGCATTACGTTCCTGATCAAGCTCAACGATCACTTCACTGGTTGGCAGCAATTCATCTTCCTGTATAAGATCAAGCTCCAGGCCTGCCTTTTTAATAAACTTTTTAAGATCCTGCCCCGCTTTATCCTTCCCCACCCTGCCGGCAATAAATACAATTTGGCCGGCTGCTTTTAAGTGTATGGCAACATTCATGGGAGCACCCCCCGGTTTAGAACCGGAAGGAAGCCTGTCCCACAACATTTCGCCAACACAAAGAATCTGATGATTTTTAAATTCCATATTCAGAAACAAAAGATTAAATACTATTTTGATTTGTCTTTTAATGCGAGAATGCAATCTTCAACTTCACGCATTGTAAATCCATAAATTCTGCGTATACGGCCTAACTGTTCATTATCAGAAACTGTCAAAGGTATTTTTAATCTTTTTTTCATCTCTGCAGCAGAAATATCATGCATGCCGGCAAGCTCCCCAATTGTATTATATCCTTTTATATCAAGCACCCTGGCCTCTTTTTCGCGGGTGTCTTTTTTTTTCTTCTCCTTTTCATGTAACTCCCCTGAGCCGGTTATTGGCTCAATAGAGTCAAATTGGCCTTCAATTTCTGCTGTTTCATTCTGAAAAGTGAATATTTCTTCTGAATGTATCTGCCTGAAACTTTCACTTTGACCTCGTATGGGAGCACCTATTTCAGGTAACATCAAAAATGGGGAAGCCGCAAATATGCAGGTCAGAATAATAATTCCTCCAACAACTATATATCTCCAGGTTGGATTTGGAAGCAACCTTTTAAAATAATTGACAATCATTGTCCAATGGAAAATAATATGAAGAATAAGCAGTACGATCAATAAAATCCCAAGTACCAGATGAATAAACCCCCACTCATGACGGTCCATTCCCCAACATGTTAAGTCAACATTTCTGCCATATTTCTCCCATCTTTCAGAGCCCGGAATAAGAATATACCGAATAATGAAACCAATGGCAGCCAATGCGCCCATTACCAGAAACATAATTATATCAATAATAATATTAAGCTTTTGACGGGTTATCGGTTTCATTATTTTATCATTTTTATTTAAACATTATTTTAACTGCTGCATTTTCAGCTGCTTTTACCAAAGGATATCCTGCCGGTGAGGCGGTCAAAAGAGGATGCGTTCCAATCTGTGCTGTAAGCAGTGAATTAAGAGTCATTTTATTCTGTACAATAAATCCTAAAGTGTTAGTTAATTCTCCTGTTGATAATCCACCATATACAGCGCCTCCCAAAATAACACCTGTCTCTCTTCCTACCAGCAGCTTCACATATTGACTATGAGTATCTTTTAATGTACCCGGATGGCGGTCAATTCCTTCAAAACTGCCGATAACAAAATCGAAATTTTCAATTTCAGCCTGATTTTCAGTGATACCGGCCACGCCAAATCCTGTATTCCCAATAGCTGTTGAAAAAATTGATATGGTACCTATAAAAGTTTTTATGGCTGACAATTTATAAAGATTCATTCCTGCAATCCGGGCTTCGGCACAAGCAGTCGAAGCAAGCATAACCTGTGTAGACTTTCTTGTGATAAAATCACGTTTTTCGGCACAGTCGCCAACAGCAAAAACATCAGGATATTCAGTGCGCATATAATCATCAACCTTAATAAACCCTTTTTTATTAACTGCTATCCCTGCTTTTTCCGCAAGTGCAGAATTTGGTTCATACCCTACTGAAAGAATAACGGCATCAGTTTCAATTAATTCACCATTTTCCAACCTGACCCCCGTTGCTTTATCCTTACCGGTAATTTCCACTACAGAAGCAGATGTTAACACTTTAACACCCCTCTCTTTCAATAAAGCTTCAACCTTTCCCGATATATCTTCATCAAATGCAAGCCCCAAAATATTTGGCAATTTCTCAATCAGCGTAACCTCATTACCGGCTTTTTTCAATTCATCTGAAAGTTCAACTCCAATAAAACCGGCACCTATAACCACAACTTTCTTTAAGCTGCTTAGCTTTTCCTGCATATTGTCAAGATAATCTTTATCTTTAGGTACCGTAAAAACATTTCCTTTGTCATAACCTTTCAGCCACTTAGCCTTTAATGGCACAGACCCGGTACCGATAACAAGTTTTTCGTAAGATATTCTGTTACCTGACTTATATATTACGGTTTTCTCATCAAGCAGTAATGATTCTGCCTCATCGGTTATCAGATCAATATTATTTGCTCCAAACATTTTACCAACAGGTAAAATATCGTTATTTGAACTGCCCACCGAACCAAAAATATAAGGTATACCACAAGGGATAAGAGTCTCCGAATTTTTTGTTGTAACAATAAATTTCTTGTCAGGATATACCCTTTTGCCGGTTAATGCAGCGACCAGACCGGCAGCACTGCTGCCTATTACCAGTACATCAGTATTTGATGTTTTATTATTCATCCATTATCAGTTTTAAGTTATACTTCTATAAATAACATGGCAAAGATAACGAACTTATGGTTAACAGAAAGCGATTAAACAAGTATTATTCAGATGAAGATCATATTTTTAAAACTTGTATTTAGTGCATGGCGGAAAATTTTTTCCGGTAATCAGGCCGGATTTTATTTTTATAAATCAGGGATACTCTCTTATACCCTTTACAGCTTTTTCATAGTCGGGTGATTTCAATAAATCCCAATGACCCTCCGGCGGGTGTAATTTCAAAAAAACCTTTTTATAAGCTTCCCTTGTCATGCTGTCGTAGTGAATTGTATTATACTTATATTGCTCTAACTGAAAAATATTGTGCAGTATAAGAGTAAACAGAACAAAAACAACTCCCCGGGAGATTAGTTTTCCCCGTTTTCCCAACCGGTTTATCAATAAAGCAAGTGGTATTGAAAGAACAGGATAAGAATCAATCATGGCTCTTTGCCCGAACCCTCCTCCATACCACCAGCACCACCAGGAAAACACAACATAGATATTAACGGTAATAAAAATCAAAACTGCCCATGAAAAGCTTTTCATCTTCACAAAAAGGAGCGGTATCCCCAACAGGGCAAAAACCATCAATGGTGTATATAGCAGCCACCCCTTCCTGAAACTAAAAAGGCCATTTAAAATCTGGGGATTATTAAAATAAAAAGGCTCTTCACTATATGAATAGTAAAAAAGCTGCCCGGTAATTTTTTTCCAGTAAATCATCTGGGGTATCCAAATAATAACAAAGGCAAAAAACATAAGAATAAACCAGTGAAAATGGCTGAATATAAATTTGATCTTTTGCAAAAATGTTTTCCATGAACTCACATCATACAGAAAGAAAAAAAGAAGAATTAAAATATTGGTTGGCCTGACAAGTGTTATTATCCCGGCTAAAGCACCCAAAGCCATTAATAATCCTATTCCCCGCCTTTTATGCCAATTAACGGTAAGCAGGATAAAAACAGTAAAAAGAAAAAAACTGTAGAGGTGCGACATCGTTCCCTCCCTGCTTGAATAATATGCCAGGTTTGTTCCAAGCACTACAGCAGCAATTGTTATTGCCACAACAATATCCGGGAAAAACTTTTTCAGTAATTTTCTTAAAAAAACCATGGCAACAACAAGATAAAAAAGAGCCCCGAAAAGTAACGACACTTTATAAGGCACCGAAAAACCATAAGCAGGATAATCAAATGCAATAGCATAAATATGACCGGCAAAAAAGAAAGGAGCATATAATATTGACAATCCCATTGTGGTTTTAATTACATTCCCGCCATTGGGTGCCGCTTCAGGCCAGAATATACCATTTTCATAAGACTCTTCCTTTTCAAGGCGAATGTCATTAAAAATAAAAAATGCAGGCAAGTATGAATAATAACTAACTACATCCCAGTAAATTACAGTATTTTCCCGTCGCCATATCCGCGAAGTGAAAATGAAAATAAAAATTATAAATGCACAAAAAAATATTGTGTAAACCGACAAATCTTTTTTAAATAATTTCATAAAAGATCTATTTTAAACCTAAAACTGCATACTTTATGATTGTCCACAAGATTGAAAAGGCATCTGCATTATTCAGTTTTTTACCATCTCCATAATTTCGGGGAAAGTATTGTACCGGAACCTCAGCAATATTATTCTTCTTAATCTTTAAGGCTTTTATCAAAAGCTCCGCTTCAAATCCAAATCTATTTTCATTTAACTTGACCTTATTGTATAAATCTCTATGTATCAACTTATAGCCACAAGCTATGTCAGTCAGTTTGACATCTGTTAATACAGATGTTAAATTTGTGAAAATTTTATTGCCAAGATACCTTTTATAGGAGGCCAAAGGTCTGATTATTCCGGGCAGATATCTCGATCCGTTTACAAATTCAACATTAAGCCCGGTCATGGCATTAATCATTGAAGGTATATCTGCCGGACTTAATTCAAGATCTCCATCCTGTATTAAATATATATCGCCTGAAGCATGGCTGATACCTGTTTTAACAGCTGCTCCCTTTCCACTGTTGACATCATGTTTTAAAAGTATAAAATTACTTCGTCCTTTAATATAATCTGAAGTCAGCTCAAAAGAATTATCCTCTGAGCAGTCATCGACAACAATAATTTCAACTCCCGACAGGGTATCAGGAAAAGTCACAGTTTCAAACTGCTTCAGCAAATTTACAATGGTACTTTCTTCATTATAAAGGGGAATAATTACGCTTAACCTCATTCTTTTACTCTTTAATTTTTAATACTATTTCCTGACGAATATATATACTTCATAATCATATCCATTAAGGGTTTTAAAAGGATTCTCGGGAGAAAACATTGAAAGAAGGGTAAAAGCATCATTATTTAACAAGCGCTCTAATGGCAGCCCCCCTTCATTCGGGCCAAAATGTGCATCCCATATCACCACTGCCTCTGAAGGTACTGCATTTTCCGGATTTTCCCTGTCATCAACTATTTCTCTAACCTGTTTAGAATCAAAAGGATCTTTACCGAGATAGTGAGGAATCAAAGGATCATAAAAATATATGAGATTATTATCATATTTTTCCTCTTTCAGCCATTTGCATGACTGTCTTATAAGTTGTTCCTCCCCGTTTAAGCCAATAGGTACAGGGTACTTAAAAAACGGATAAGCCACTATCAAGATACCGCTCATCAGTAAAAATATTTTTGCAATCAGGTTACGTTCCGAAAAAAATAATAAAATTTCTTCCAAACCTCTCATGGCAATAACAGCCCCAAGAGGAGCTATTCCGGCAATTACCCTTATTAGCCCGAGCGACCGCCCTTCCCAAAGCCATCTCACTACCGAGTGAGCACTGAAATAGGCAAAAAAACCTCCTATTACTAACAGGTAAAAAAGATGTTCATCTCCTGGCTTGCTGAAATTTTTAAATAGTTTTACGGTTGAAACGGCAACCCCAATAAGAAAAAAAATCAAAACAGGATACCCTATAATATCATCAATATGGCTTACAAAATGAAATAGCGGGCCGGTACCATAAATATCCGGGCTGCCCCCACCCCCTGACCGGCTGATAATCCAAAAAAAATCTTTAAAAACCGGCAATCCCAAAATAGATAAAAGAATGAAGCCAAAAGCTATAAAGGGAATAGCGCTATACTGTTTTTTTAATATAAAAGCTGTCAGGAACAACGGGAAAAATATAAATCCTTCATTTCTTGCAAAGGGCAACAGTGAAATAACCATTGCCGACAAAATAAACCTCTCTTTAAAAAACAACCAGACAGCAGTTATAATAACCAATCCAAAAAGAGGCTCAGTAAGAGCTGAAGGGATAATAATAAAATATATAGGAGCATATAATAGCATTAGTATTGACATATATGCTGCCCTCCATTGAAAGTGAGATGAAATATTGAATACTAACCATGAAGAAAGAAGGGCTGCAATGATATTGAAAACCTTGATTCCAATATAACCAAACTGTGCAAAAGGAGAGCTCAAAATATTAAACAGGGGTTTTCCCCAGAGGTCAAAAAACAGATGCGGGTATTTAAATGCATATCGCGATATTCTATAATGCACATAGCTGTCTGCACCACCCCAGCTGCCCTTGGAATAAATTGCAAAAAACAGGAAAAAGAGGCCCGAAAATATTAAAATTAAAAATGTAATCTGTTTTGCTCTGAACATTTTTCCCGATTTTATTTATTGCCTGCTTTTTCTGACACACATATTAAAGACAAACCACAAAACCTGTTAAGCAGCCTGTCAGCAACTTTCCACAGCGGTATGAATTTATTATAAATACTCATTTGACCGGAAGGAATAACTTTTCTTCCAAATATTTTTCCTGAAATATACCAACCTAAAATGCCTGCAGCATTAAAATACTGAGTATGAATGATATTAAATCCGGGGATTGACAATAACTTTTTAAGACTTTGAACGGAATACCTCCTGTGGTGTTCCACGGCTTTATCAAACTCATTATAAAGAGCCTCAAATGCAGGTACGAGTATAATAAGATTTCCTCCCGGCCTGAGAAGAGAAAAACTGTTTTTAACTGCCAGCAAATGGTCATCAACATGCTCTAATACATTCAATGCCACAACAGTATCAAAACTCTCTATTATCTTCGAATGATTCGCTTCAATATCTCTATCTGCAAAATTGAATAATAAAACCTCATGCAGGTTACCGGATCTTTTAAATCTTTTTTGCAAAATATCAATATATGACTTATTTACATCGCTTAAAGTAACCCGGTAACTGTCAGATATTAAATATTGGGAAATATTTCCTATTCCACTGCCAATTTCAAAGATATGACCTTTGCAATAAGGCTTGATCGTTTGATATATCCACCTGTTAAAATTATCGGCATCAGAGATTACTTCCAATATTTTTTCCCCATTATCTGTTTTTGAAATTTTCGGCATTATTTACATTACTATTATATCACTAAAACCGGCTACTCAAGAGACACCTTTATATTTCTGACAGTAAGAAACTCCCTGTTTATATTCCAAATATAGACAGATATCTTAGAATTTTCAGGCATACCATCAGGCAGCCGGAACTCTCCTTTAACAGAATATAATTTTTTTATTTTACCCGGCGGTATTTCATTCTTCAACTTCAATGAGTTCCAATAGAACAACGAATCGGGGCTATCTATGGCAATTACCAATAACGCCTCTGAATTTTTATCTTCTATTGCTACTTTAGACCTTACAATTGCTTTTTTACAGTACAAATCTTTTAACGGGACAGATAATATATCCGAAAACTCTTCTTCAGGGGTTAAACGGCTGCTGCCATTAAAATCATATACTTTATGATATCTACTGACTTTATTTAAAAAGGAGAGATATTCCGTAAAATCCCAGGTCTCTCCATGAAAACAGCGATTATACCTATATACCAGTTTTAAATTAAATAAAACCATAATAACAATTAATGCGGAAAACAATACTCTTTTAACCCTTGCCTGATCAGAAATATATTTAAACAGGTGTCCGGCAGGAAGAGAAAACATAACTGTGTACTCCACAAAATTGCGACTGCCGAATCCGCATCCAAACGAAAAGATATACCACGAAGCCAGCAGATATGAGAGTGCACAAAAAGTTAAAAGAATAACCCATCCGTTCTCCTTTTTATTGTAAATCATTAAAATAGTCCCTATAATAGCTGCAATATACAGGGGACTGTATAAAAACAGACCATTATCAGGGGAAAACCACAACTCTAAAATTTGTGGATTTTTCCAATTGCTGAATCCATAATCTTCATAGGAATAATATATATAACTGCCTGAAACATATTTCCAGTAAATCATCTGAGGCAAAAAAACAACTCCTGCCGTTAATGCCAATATCACAATATTTTTAAAAGAAGCATACTGCTTTATCCTGTTTAGTAACTCAGTTGACGAATAGCAATCCATACAAAAAAGAAAAGGAAAAATCAAAATATTGGACGGTCTGACCAACACTATCATTGAAAAAACGATTCCCCATATTAAAAGAGAAACGGAACTCTTCTCCCGGCCGGAAATAATTATTTTTTTTGACAACCAGGCAATAAACGCAAAAAGTCCGAATGAATATATATGCGACATTCCCGTACTGTCAACTGCATAATAATAGAGGTTTGTACCAAAAAACAAGGCTCCCGTAACGAAGAACCTGATTACAGGATTAAAATAGTGACTTAAATACTTACATAAAAAAATTAATCCAAAAAGAGCATAAAAAAAAGCAGCAAAGTTGGGCACCTGATGATATATTCCTGAAAAGCCATCTTGCGGCTTGCCCAAGATTCCGGCAAACAGATGAATGGCATAAAAAAACGGTGCCTGTAATATTGCAACTCCGCATGAATAACGTGTAATGACTTTATTACTCTCAATGTCCAATGAAAAGCCATCACCTGTATTTACTTCGATACTATCAGGAAATGCCCTTGCATCAAAATCATAAATAAACAGTGCGGGCAAATAAACATAATAACCTGCCTGGTCTGCCCATAATGGAGTCATCCAATTGAAAGTTCCGGTATTGCGATGTCTGTTCGATATTGCAAAGATCAATAACAGTGCAAATAACAGCCAATAAAAAAATGTCTTAAAAGCTCTAACATATATAACATTTTTATCCATTATATGCAGCAACTATTGTTATCTACAAAACAGGTTATATTTAAGAACACAATATAAAGCTCTGAACCCATCTTTCCAGCCTATTTTTTTACCCTCTTCATAAGATCTTCCATAGTATGAAATGCCAACTTCAAAGATCCTTATCCCGGGAACTTTAGATATTTTAGCGGTAACTTCAGGTTCAAATCCAAATCTCTTTTCCTTTAAATCCAGATTTTTTATTATATCCGACCGAAACAGTTTGTAGCAAGTCTCCATATCTGTCAGATTTAGGTTTGTAAACATATTAGAAATAGATGTAAGGACTTTATTACCTATTGAATGCCAGAAAAATAAAATCCGGCGCGGATTGCTTCCTTTAAATCTGGAACCATATACCACATCGGCATTACCCTCTGCCACCGGCTTTAAAAGGTCATTATACTCCCTTGGATCATACTCAAGGTCGGCATCCTGTATAATTATATAATCGCCTGTAGATTCAGCAATACCCCTGTGTAAAGCAGCGCCTTTACCCATATTCACAGGTTGATGAAAAAGTCTGACAGGCTCATCAGGATGAGATTCAATATATTGCTCAACACATCTTGCGGTACCGTCAACAGAACAATCATTTATTATTATGATCTCTTTTTGAAAATCATAAAACAATGTAACAGACAAAGAGCTGTCCAGAATTTCTACTATTGTTTTTTCTTCATTATAAACAGGAATTACAATTGATAGTTTTTTAGTCATTTGGTTTTAATTAAATAATTTACATTCAATGACTCTTCCCTTGTCAGGGGATTTAAAAACGGCAAGGTAATCCGGTTCATTCCCCGGTATCTGATTTCATATATCTCTTCGAAACGGTAATTCATATTTTTAATATTATCATATTTTATTTCATTAGTATACAGCCATGTACCCGGGCTTTCCATAACACTGTGCAACTCACTCCACTCTTTGATATTAACAACATGTTCACGTGCATAAAAAAACAGCTCATAGTGTTCAAGTTCGAAATTATAAAGAGTATCACCATCTTTTTTATTAGTTTCGAAGATATTCAATACTTTGCGGCTTCCCTGGTATGAGTATAAAAAAGGTATTATTGATATATTCAAATATAGGTTAAATATGCCGGTAATAAAGAGTGCAACCAAAGTAACTCTTTCAAGGCTATAAACCCTTTTTTGTTTATAAATATAAACTACAAAAAAAGATATGACCGTAAGAATTACAGGATATATAAGATCGGTACTTAAAATAAAGACAACAACTAATAAAAAGGTTAAAACCAACAGAAGACTGATTTCAAAAATTACCCTTAGCTTAGTGCTTATTCTTTTGGTACCATTAAAAATATCTGTTATCCAACCCGAAGCCACCACTGCAATCGGCGGTAAAAGTACCATAAAATAATTAGGAGCCCTGCCTTTAGCTATACTGAAAATAAAAAACAATATCAGTGCGCTTCCGGCTAATGATGCTCTGGAAATAATCACCCCTGACCTCTTAATCCAGCTTTTTATCTCCATAATAAATCCTGCGATTACTAAAACTGTCCATGGCAGGAATGCCCAAAGCATATTATATGAATAGTAAAATATATCATTCTTTGAGCCGGCAACTTTCCCGGTGATCCTTCCCAAATTATTATTAATAAAATAGAAATAGAGCCCCTCCCATCCAAAATGCTTCCATAAATGGAACAAAGATGGCAGGATCATTACACAAACAATCAATATTCCAATAAACCATTTATAATTAAAAAGCTGTTTCGGCTTTTTTATTATCACAAGATAAAGTACCACAAAAAACAGAGGCAGCACTGCTCCAACAGGCCCTTTGGTCAACATAGCCAATCCTATTCCAAAGAATCCAAAAAGCAGATTATGCAGATTACCCTTCTTTAAATAAACAGCAAGCTGCCATAAAGCCAGTATTACCCCTGTTTGCAGAACCGTATCGGTATGTATATCAAGAAAATAAAGAAAAAACATTTGTGATGTCCCTGTGATGAGAGCAGCAAGTTTCCCGGAATTTTCTGAATGGATAAATTTTCCAAACCGATAGACAAAATATAAACTCAAAAGGCCAAAAAGAAAAGGAAACAGCTTAAATGCAAAATTAAAATTCCCAAACAATTTAATTCCGGCTCCTGCCAACCAAAAAAAAAGATGTGGCTTTTGGTTATAGGGTTCACCATTTATCTTCAGTTCCAACCAGTTGCCCGATTCAACCATCTGGCGTGAAATTGTGGCATACAAACCTGAGTCACCTGTAAGGTCAATAAACAATCCACAAACCCATGCACAAATAACCGGCAAAAAGCAAAGGAACCATAAACTTTTACTAACACTCTTTTTCATTCTGATTAAAAATTTAAAGTTTGCAAAGGTATCAGATAGCTTGCTTGCATATATTTTAACCGGGATGCTCGTTTCAATTTGTACTGATATTTAATTTAAAATGCCAAAATAAAATAATTACATCAAAATAACCGAAAACTTTCTATTTTATCACTGCTGAAAAGTAAATATTCCTATTCAGTGACTAACACAACAAATCCATAAGACAATAAAGTAAAAAGCTTCATCGTTGAAACAACCGTACAAAACTGAAAAATCATTTTTATTTGTAAGTTTGCAAAAAAGTTATGGATAAAATAGCCGTTTTCCCGGGATCATTCGATCCGTTTACCATAGGCCATGAGTCAATTGTTAAGAGAGCTCTTCCAATGTTCGATAAAATCGTCATAATGGTTGGCTACAATGTAAATAAAAAATCCTTTTTTTCTCTTGAAAACAGGGTAAAATGGATTAACCAGGTTTTTCAAAATGAAAAAAGGATAGAAGTAATAGTACATGAGGGTCTTACTGTCGATTTTTGCAAAGAGGCAGGGGCACGATATATACTTCGCGGATTGCGTACCTCTTCCGATTTTGAATATGAACGGGCAATTGCGCAGGTTAATAAAAAGATGCATCCTGAAATTGAAACCGTATTCCTGCTTACACTTCCCGAACATACCCCTGTCAGCGCTACAATTATAAGAGATATAGTTTTCCATGGCGGAGATGCAAGTATGTTTCTTCCTGAAAATATAGATTTAAAAGATTTTAAACCGGATTCAGACAAACAACCCTGACATGAAACAACTGATTGTTGCGTTAATCTATACGATATTACTGAATATACCTGTAATGGCGACAATAATCAGGGGAGAAAATGCGGAGTATGCAGGAAAAGAGCTGCGCTTTTACAAGTACAGCGATCCGGTTACCCGCGAAAAGGTCAACCTGTTTTCTCTAAAAATTGATCACCGGGGTAATTTCATAACCGAAGTTGATATCGGTCATATATCTTGCTTCTATTGCGATTTTGGAATATACCGTGGTATTATTATCCTGGAACCGCATGAAACAACAGATCTTCTTTTACCGCCCCTTAGAGAAAAATCATTTACAGAAAGCAAGAATCCATATTTTAAACCGGTTGAATTTTGGTTTTTAACCTCAAAAGAGGATCATTTAAATAATAAAATATCAAAATTTGACATTGAATTAAACAGATTGACTGACAAATATTTTAATAAACTTTACATAAACCAATCAAAAGAGATATTTGATTCAATTGTAGCCGGGTTAAACAATATTTTTCCATCTGAGTCTAATGAAATATTTGAAGTTCATAAAAAATTAAAACTCAAATCGGTTGAAGCAGATGCTTTCAGAAATTCCCCATACGAAATGTATGAAATTTTCAATTCAATAAATCCTAAATACTGGAATCAACCGTCATTTATAGAGTTATTCGATAAAACGTATGGCAATAAATTAAATCTTGAATATAGCTTAGTCAGCAACAAAGATATTAAACAGGCTGCATCAGTTGCAGATATTCAATTTTTTCTCAATATTACAGAGGCCAGATACCAATTAAAAAACCCCATAAAATTTCTGGCACTTTTAAAGATGCTTCATGATTCCTTTTATACTGGACAAATACCGGAAAAGGCAATACTTAAAATGATTTCGGAAGATATCTTTTCAGGAAACAGTGAACACAAAATTAGAACAACCTCAGCCAATTTACTTAAAAAACTGCAATATCTAAGCCCCGGTACGGCAGCTCCGGTGATCTGTCTTAAAAATATCAATGGGGAAAATATTTGCACCAATAGAGATAACGGAAAATATAAATATCTGATTTTTGCAGATACTGAAATGATCATTTGCAGAGAACAACTTAAATATCTTCAAAAAATTGAGGAATCATTCAATGATCATCTTGAAATAATTGCAATAATAAAAAAGAATGATCTGATTGAAATGAAAATCTTCCTTGACAAACAAAAAATACCGGGAATGCATTTAGTTGACGAAAAAAACCTCTGCAGTGAGAAATATCAGGTAATGTCATTTCCCCAATGCTTTCTGCTTGATAAAAATCATAATGTTGTCTTCAGGCAAACCAAAGCTCCTCTCGACGGTTTTGAGCACCAGTTTGCTGTTTTCATTCAAAAAAAGCTTTTCGAACAAAAAATGTCAAATTAATCCCATATGATCATAACTTGCTGCTATTAAGAGTTTTATATTTTTATAACTATTTTCCAACACCATTTTTAACTCATCTGCAGATATCCACCTCACATCTGTAATACCCTCATCAAGCTGCGGCACTGCTTTATCCTGCCGGTTATAACTCATTTCAAACCAGAATGTCTCTTTAAATATCCATTTTGACTTAAAGTCATTCTCCTGAAGTTCATAAATATGATAGGTAGACCTCAAAGGTTTAACAATCTCATGCCCCTTAATTCCACACTCTTCGGAAACTTCACGAATAGCAGCATCTTCAGCCTTTTCATTTTGGTCAATCTTCCCTTTAGGCAAATCCCATTTCCCATTTCTGAAAATAAACAGTATAGACTCCCGGGAAAACAGTACCCCTCCGGCAGCCGGCATCTCTGTAAAAGCAGATCTGAAAATTTTAAAAAATAACTCCGGATAGGGGTGCAAAAGAAAAATCTCTCCTATATCTTCATCTTTGAATGAATTAAACCAATTTTTAATATCCACATCATTTGCTGATAAGTCAAATCTGACAAAAGGGTATTGTTTTGCTAATTTTTCTTCCTGACAAATCCCAATTAACCGCTCATTAAAAAAAACTTTATACATTTGCTTCATACCGGTAAATAACAATAAAAAAATGATTCAAACTCAAATTGAAGTTGCAAATAAACTTTTAGAAATAGAGGCTGTAAAAATACAACCTGCCAACCCTTTTACATGGACGTCCGGTTGGAAATCTCCCATATATTGTGATAATCGAAAGATATTATCTTACCCGGAAGCCCGTTCATTAATATGTAACAAATTTGTCGAAATTATCCGGAATAAATATCCTTCGGCAGAAGTAATTGCAGGTGTTGCAACCGGTGCAATAGCTCATGGAGTGTTGGTGGCAGACAAACTTGGACTACCGTTTATCTATATTCGCACCAAACCTAAAAGTCACGGACTTGAAAATTTAATTGAAGGTGACCTGAAGAAAAAGCAAAAAGTCGTTGTTATCGAGGATCTTATTTCTACGGGCGACAGTAGCCTGAAAGCTGCTAAAGCTGTTAATGAATCCGGGGCATATGTAAAAGGCATGTTGTCAATATTCACCTACAGCTTTGATGTGTCAGGCGAAAAATTTAAAGAGGCCGATATTGAACTTACTCCTCTGAGCAACTATTTTATTCTGATAGAGGAGTCATTAAAAGCAGGAAAAATCACAAAAGAACAGATAAAAACCCTGATGGAATGGAGAAAGGATCCTGCCCATTGGAAAAAAAATCAATAATATGGGTATCAACAAATATGTAAGTGAAACAAAACTCATCGATCATAACCAACAGATAGTTTTTAACTATCTTTCAAATTTTGAAAACCTTTCATCATACCTGAACTCAGGTCTGATAGAGAAAATTACCAATCAGATTCCTCAAATCAGGATCACAGATTTTGAATCGGACCGAGATACATGTAAATTCAATATTTCCGGTATCGGTCTTGCTCAAATAGATATTGTAAAACGCGAACCTTTTAAAACAATAAAAGTAGAAAGTTCGGGAGCTCTTCCCCTGCAGATGACCTTCTGGATACAGCTTTTACCTGTTTCTCCTTTTCAGACAAAAATGAGACTTACGCTTCATGCAAATTTCAGCATGATGATTAAGATGATGGTGGGCGACAAACTGAACGAGGGCATCAACCAGCTTGCTGATACCTTGTCAAAATTACCATACCAATAAGGTCAGGATTTTACCAGTTCTATTTCTCCAAACATATACTCCGAAATATTCCCGGAACGGTTTTTAACAACAAGCCGGCCATAAAGGCCTATTCCGATTATCATAGCCTCAAACGTTCTCTCCTTCTCCTTGAAACGACACCACTCCCCTTTTTTATAAAGAACTGACAAATATCTGTCCTCAATATAATTATATAAACCGGCCTCCAAAATATCATAAAGTTTAAAAAAAAATTTCCTTACACTTATAAGAACCTCTTCAATTAAATAGTTCTTACCGGTTATCATTTTCAGAGATATGGGATTTGCCAATTCACTGCTGAATTTTGTCTGATTTAAATTCAGCCCTATCCCTGCAACCGAAGCAAAAAGATAATCACCCTGAACAATATTCTCTATTAAAATGCCGCATATCTTTTTATTTCCGCAATAAATATCATTCGGCCACTTAACAGATACTTCAGCAATCTCGTTATTTAAAAAATCATAAATAGCAAGACTTGTTATCATTGACAGATAAAACTGCTTTTCGGCAGGAAGAAAACGGGGATTGGTAATTATACTGGCAAGCATATTCATATTCGGTTCACTGTCCCACTGTTTTCTTTGCTGCCCTTTTCCTGAACTCTGACAAAGTGCCAAAATAGTAGTGCCATGTATGGCATTATTATCCTTTATTAACCTAATGGCATAGTTATTGGAAGAATCGGTTTCAGATAATATAATAAGGTGATCTGCAGTTTTGTTCATTTACAGAAATTGATTAACTTACCATTTGTGAGCTGTAAGTCACAAACCCAATAAAATTAAAAAAAAGAAGTAATTCAAAAAATATATCTTTGCAAGATTAATAGTTTTTTATGAACGAAAAAGAAGAAGTTAATAATTTAAAAGAAGCAATCCTGGAGGGGATAAAAAAAATAAAAGGAAAAAAGATCATTATAATTGACTTAAACTCTATTAAACATACCGAATGCGAATATTTTATTATATGTCATGGTACCTCTGTCACACAAGTTAATTCAATTGGACGTTCTGTTGAAGAGAGTGTTGAAAAAATGACAAACAAAAAAGTATGGCATGCTGAAGGATATGAAAATTCCTTATGGGTTTTGCTTGATTATGGAGATATTGTTGTTCATATATTCCAGGAAAAAACAAGGTATTTTTACAATCTTGAAGGGTTATGGGCTGATGCAAATTCCATAAGTGTTAATTCGGAAACTTAAAAAATAATATGGAAGAGGATAAGAAGAGTAGAAAAATTCCTCCCAATTCACTTTTTGATAAAAAAGGAAAGAAAAAAGAGGATAAAAAGAGCCCCAGGTTCAATCTGTATTGGATCTATGGGTTAATTGCCGTTATATTAATATTGGTTCAATATTATATGAACACCAGTACACGACCAATCGAAACCAACTGGAGTGAAGTAAAAACAAAAATGCTTGCAGAAAATGATATTGAACGTATTGTGGTGGTCAATGAGAAAAAAGCCAATATCTATATCAAGAAAAACGATCTTCAAAAATATGAGCAACAATTCAGTGAAAGTTTTTCCCATCCTTCAAAAGAAGGTCCTCACTTCACTTTTAATATAGGTTCTGTTGAAACTTTTGAACGAAATCTCCGTGAAGCACAAAAAGATTATGAACAAGAAATACTTCCTGAATATAAAGAGGAACGCAACTGGGCAAGTGAAATATTATGGACCATAGGCCCGTTTATACTGATCATATTGCTTTGGTGGTGGATATTCAGAAGGATGAGCCGTGGTGCAGGAGGAGGCGGGGGAGGTATCTTCAATGTAGGAAAATCACAAGCTAAAATTTTCGATAAAGACCAGAGAGTTTCAACCTCTTTCAAAGAAGTTGCAGGATTAGCTGAAGCTAAACAGGAAGTTGAAGAGATAGTGGAATTCCTGAAAAATCCTACGAAATTCACTAAATTAGGGGGGAAAATTCCTAAAGGGGCTTTGTTGGTAGGTCCTCCCGGAACGGGTAAAACATTACTTGCAAAAGCTGTTGCCGGAGAAGCAAATGTGCCATTTTTTTCAATGTCGGGATCAGATTTTGTTGAGATGTTTGTAGGCGTTGGCGCTTCACGGGTCCGCGACCTTTTTAAGCAAGCCAAAGAAAAGGCTCCCTGCATAGTGTTTATAGACGAAATTGACGCTATTGGCAGATCAAGAGGCAGAAATCCTAATTTTGGTGCTAATGATGAAAGAGAAAACACTCTTAACCAGCTCCTTACCGAAATGGATGGTTTCGATACCAACAGTGGGGTAATAATTCTGGCTGCCACTAACCGTGCAGATATTCTCGACAGAGCTCTTATGAGAGCAGGAAGATTTGACAGGCAAATTCATGTTGAATTGCCGGATCTTAAAGAACGGGGTGAAATATTTTTGGTTCATTTGCGCCCCCTCAAACTTAACGATGATGTTAAAGTTAGCTTTCTGGCAAAACAGACACCGGGATTTTCAGGTGCCGATATTGCAAATGTTTGTAACGAAGCAGCTCTTATTGCAGCCAGAAAAAGCAGAGACTCCGTAACTAAACAGGACTTTTTGGATGCTGTCGACAGAATAGTGGGCGGGCTGGAAAAGAAGAATAAAATCATTTCCAAAGACGAAAAACGGACAATTGCCTACCACGAAGCAGGGCATGCCACTATTAGCTGGCTTCTTGAACATGCTCATCCTTTGGTTAAGGTAACAATAGTTCCCAGGGGGAAAGCTCTCGGAGCAGCATGGTATTTGCCTGAAGAAAGATCTATTACAACAAAGGAGCAACTGCTGGATGAAATGTGCTCTGCCTTGGGAGGCAGAGCAGCAGAAGAGATAGTATTTGGAAAAATATCCTCCGGCGCACAAAATGACCTTGAAAAAATTACCAAACAGGCTTATGCAATGGTAAGCTACTTCGGCATGAGCGAAAAAGTAGGAAATGTCAGCTTCTATGACTCAACAGGTCAATCAGATTATGCATTTACAAAACCATATAGCGAAAAAACAGCTGAATTAATTGATGAAGAAGTTAAAAAAATTATCGACACACAATATATACGTGCAAAAAGCATTTTAAAAGAAAACGCCGAAGGACATCGAAAGCTTGCAGAGTTACTACTTGATCGGGAAGTAATCTTCAGCGAAGATCTGGAGAATATTTTTGGAAAAAGACCGTGGGATAAGAGATTGATAGAGCTAAACAACGATCAGGAACCGGATAAGCAAAGTGAGGTAATCCATGAAAAAGATACTGCACCTGAAATAAATTTAGAATAACAGCAAACAGTAAAATGGAAAAAGGATGGAAGGAAGTGTTTTTTACAGCACATGAATATAAAGCTGCAATTGCAAGTGATATACTTAAAAATGAAGGTATAAATGCAGTTGTAATGAACCAGCGTGATAGTGCATACAAATCTTTTGGTGATTTTACAGTGTATGTAAACGAACAGGACGAACAAAAGGCCTTAGAACTTTTAAAAGAGCTGAAAAGTTGAATAATTTCACCAAACGATTATTATCCGGTTTAGTATATATCCTTTTGATGCTGGCTGGTGCAACAATTCACCCACTGCTGTTTATACTTGTCTTCGGGTTGTTGCTGTTGCTTACGCAATTTGAATTTTATTCATTGATTGAAAAAACAGGCAGGTCTCCCGGAAAAATTACAGGCTTGTCAGCAGGAGTAATATTTTTTCTGATCTCTTTTGGAATAGTAAATAATATTTTACCTCCGGAATCATGGCTTCTCTTAATTCCTGTTTTTATAATTATTCTCCCTGTTGAAGTTTTAAGCAATGATGGTGCAATTATTAAAAACAGTGCTGTTACATGCGCAGGATTTATCTATGTGGCAATTCCCATCAGTTTGCTTAATTTTATTGTATATCCTGATTATCCGGAAACAGCAAAATTTAATCCGGCTATACTGACAGGTATACTTTTCATTATATGGATGTATGACACAGTTGCATATTTGTCAGGCTCCCTGTTTGGAAAACATAAACTGAGCAAAAGAGTATCTCCAAATAAGTCCTGGGAAGGAGTTATTGGAGGCACAATAGCAGCTCTTATGATGGGAACTTTAAATTCATTAATATTTAAAGAATATGAAATAAGAAACTGGTTGATTATCTCAATCCTTGCAGTTATCTTTGGCACCTTGGGAGACCTTTTTGAGTCTGCCATTAAACGAAAAATTAAAGTTAAAGATTCAGGTAAAATCCTGCCGGGACACGGAGGACTGTTAGATCGTGTAGACAGCTTGCTGTTTGTGATCCCTGCAATATATATATGGTTAATTTTCTCAGGTAATATATAAATTATGCAAATTCATAAAGAGGGCAAAAAAATAATTCCTTATGCCTTTGCGGCAATCTTAATTATTAATATCCTAATATACTTAACATTAAAGAACCATCTTATTTTTTATTTTTTAATTGCCACATCTTTATTCCTTACCGGATTGGTTGTTTTTTTCTTTCGTGTGCCTGAAAGGAAAATAATACAAAGTGAAAATCAAATCCTTTCCCCTGCCGACGGAGAAATAGTTGAGATATTAAAAATAGTTGAAAAAGAATTTTTCAATAAAGAGCGTATACAGATATCCATCTTTATGTCCATTTTTAATGCCCATCAAAACCGGGCACCGGTAACAGGCCAAATAGTTTACCAAAATCATAAACCCGGTGCATACTATCCTGCATTCGTAAAAAAGTCATCTGAAAAAAATGAACGCTGCTCAACTGTTTTTAAACTTTCTGATGGAACAGAAATAATGGCACGTCAAATTGCCGGGACCGTTGCCCGGAGAATTGTCACATATAAAAAAAAGGGAGATAAAGTAGAGCAGGGTCAGGAGTATGGATTTATCAGGTTTGGATCCAGAGTTGACCTCTTTTTGCCTGCAGATGCAATTATTAACGTTAAATTGCATGATAAATCAACAGCAGGGCAAACTATTCTTGCTACCTTAAATAAAAAAAATGAGCTCAGTGGTAAAGCAGATACCTAATTTTATAACCATCTTAAATCTGGTGTCAGGTGTAATTGCCCTGTTCTTTGCCATTGACGGCCACCTGACATCAGCCGGTATATTTATATGTATCTCTGCGGTTTTTGATTTTCTCGACGGTATGGCTGCCCGGCTGCTTGATGCACACTCAGATATAGGAAAAAATCTCGATTCACTTGCCGATTTAGTCTCTTTTGGTGTAGCCCCTGCAGCTATTCTGTTGACATTACTTAAACTTTCAATGTTTGGAAAAAATTTACCTGTCTATGAGATCACTGCAGAATGGGATCAGTGGTTGATCCTGTCTACAATATGCCTGATGCCTGTTGCAGGAGCATGGCGCTTAGCCAGATTTAATGCTTTTCAGGCTGATGATCCCTTTTTCAGAGGACTCCCGATACCGTCAAACGGCCTTTTCTGGGCTTCTTTGGGTATAATTCAGTCATTACCGCATTGGCAAATTTTCTTCAAATTGATTTATTCTACCCAAAATCTTATGACTATGGGACTTTTTACCTCCGGAATGATGATTATCACTATGCCTATGTTTTCTCTTAAATTTAAAAATCTTTCTATAAAAGATAACTGGTATCGCTATCTATTCCTTATTTTAACTCTTATTCTGTTAATAACCCTGAAAACAGTTGGCTTTCCTCTTGTAATTCTCTCATATATAGCATTAAACATCATCTTATATCTTGCACGATTCAAATATTAACCAACCTTAACCCGGGTTGCAAATAAGTGACAGTTAAATTTCAAATATAGCAATCTAATAGTTCATGGGATTTTATTTAATAAGGGCGACCCTCTTTCCCTTCAATATAATTTATAAATGCGGAATTCACTACCCTGTTACCTCCGGGAGTGGGGTAATTACCCGTAAAGTACCAGTCGCCCGTATCATCAGGACATGCTTTATGAAGATTTTCGACCGATTGAAAAACAATTTTCACCTCAGCAGTACACTCCTCAGGTTTAAGCAGTTCAGCTATCTTCTTTGAAATCTGCCCGGAAGAAAACGGACGATAAATATCACGCACATAATTGGTCATCTTCTCTACAGGTAGATTCTCCTGCTCTTTGCATTTTCTGTATACCTCACTTATAATATTTTCTTTACCAGACTCTTTCAAAAGTTCAATTGCCGCATTAAAAGCAATAAATTCTCCCAATTGCGTCATATCGATTCCATAGCAGTCGGGATACCGTATCTGGGGAGCCGATGAAACAACAACAATTACCCTTGGCTTTAGCCGGGCAAGTATTTTAAGAATGCTGTTTCTCAAAGTAGCTCCCCTTACTATTGAATCATCAATTATCACAAGTGTATCCTTCTCTTCCCTGATAATACCATAAGCAACATCATAAACGTGCTCAATCAGATCATTTCTGCTTCCATCATCTGTAATAAATGTACGAAGCTTAACATCCTTTATTGCAATCTTTTCTATTCGGGGCTCAATATTTATTATATTTCCGATCTCCTCTTTAGTCAGCTGCTTGCCGCAGTCATGCAACCGGTTTATTTTCCATTCGGTAAAATAGTCACGTATTCCCTCAATCATACCATAAAAAGCAATCTCGGCAGTATTTGGGATAAAAGAAAACACTGTGTCATCAAGATTATAGTCAAGGATAGCTAAAATATGGGAGCTGATCAGTCTTCCTAACTTTTTACGTTCCCGGTATATAAAAGCATCACTGCCTCTGGAGAAATAGATCCGCTCAAATGAACAGGAAGACTTTATTTGGGGAGCCCTCACTATCGGACAGCTTATTTCCCCCCTCTTCTTTATTATAAGTGCCCCTCCCGGGTTCACCTCATTAACCTGTTCACACCTTACATTCATTGCCGTCTGAATAACCGCCCTTTCGGAAGCAACTACAACTATCTCTTCATCATTATAATAGTAAGCAGACCTTATACCCCAGGGATCTCTCATTACAAAAGCATCCCCATGACCAATAATACCGGCTATTGCATATCCTCCGTCCCAATCTTTGGAAGATTTTTCCAAAATATTTTTAATATCAAGATTCTTTTCAATAAGAGGAGATATTTCATAATTTTTAAATCCTTTGTCTTTATACATCCTGAAAAGAGACTGATTTTCTTCATCCAGGAAATGACCTACTTTTTCAAGAATTGTAACGGTGTCCGTATAAGCCTTAGGGTGTTGTCCCAAACTAATCAATACTTCAAAAAGTTCATCCGTATTTGTAAGATTAAAATTTCCCGTAAGCACAAGATTTCTCGATTTCCAGTTATTCTGCCTCATAACAGGATGAACATACTCAATTCTGTTTTTTCCAAATGTGCCATATCTCAAATGCCCTAAATACAGCTCACCGGCAAAAGGATAATTTTCATAAGCCCATTCACAATCTTCAATATCGATCCCTTTGGTAACAGCTTTTTTTAAAGGTTTACCAACTCTGTTAAAAATATCAGTAATCGGATTGGTGGCAACCGAGCGATATCTGTTTATATAGGAATTTCCCGGCTTCAGATGGTCTTTGACACATACTATCCCTGCCCCGTCCTGCCCCCTGTTATGTTGCTTTTCCATAAGAAGATACAGCTTGTCAAGTCCATACTTCCAGGTTCCATATTTTTGCCGGTAATATGATAATGGTTTAAGTAAGCGAATCAGGGCTATGCCGCATTCATGATTAATAGGATCACTCATAGCTGTTTGACTTCAACACCGGGAAATCAATGATATCCGGAACAATAAAGGCACCCGGATAATCTGTCTGTATCATTTTATAAAGTTTTAATGCCTCATTTTTTGTCCTGAAATCACCAATGCGAACTTTAAAATTTGGAGCACTAAACAATATATGTACTTTATAAGCAGGGTATTTAGATAAAAACTCTTTCTTTTTATTCAAAGCCAATTCTCTGGCATTCATGGCTGAACTGAAAAAAATCTCAACCCGGTATCCATCCATGCCATCAAGTTTTATACTATTTTCAATATGCCATTTCAACATCTTTTCCAGCCGAATATCCTGCCTTATATCAAGTAAACTGATAATATCCATAATATCTGTCCCAATGCTGACAGAATCGTTGGTAAAACTTTTATATGGGTTATAAGCTAATGATCCGGCAGAGAGAAAATGACTGATAAATATTCCTGCCATGAATATAAAAACTGACCTCATTGCTAACTCTTTATTTGTCGATACAAATATAAATTAAAATAATAAAACGGCACAATAAGAGATCAATTGTACGGTGCCCTGTTATTATTCTACGGAAGACCATTATGTGGTCTACTCTTCTGCAAGGGCAGCTTCCAATTCCGGTGTTATTTCCAGATTATGATATACATTTTGTACATCATCGTCCTCTTCCAATCGCTCTATCAGGCGTAGAACCTTTTTTGCCTCCTCCACATCCAAAACAACTGTTGTAGCAGGAATGCGCTGGAGACCCTGGCTTTCTGCTTCTATACCTAACTGTTCGAGTTTAAAAGAGATATTGCCAAAATCCTCCAATGCAGACATAATTTCAAAAATATCCTCATTATCCTCTATCTCTTCAGCTCCGGCATCTATAATTTCCAGCTCAAACATTTCCCTGTCGGGCACACTGTCAATAGTTATAACAAAAATTCCTTTTGTATCAAAAAGATAAGCTACCGAACCGTTAGTTCCAAGATGCCCGTTATATTTTGTAAAAATCGACCTGATGCTTCCTACAGTCCTGTTGTTATTATCAGACAGACACTCAACAAATATTGCTACTCCTCCCGGCCCGTAACCTTCAAAAGTCATTTCAACAAAATTGGATGTATCTTTATCTGCCTTATTGATAGCTCTCTCTATAACATCTTTTGACATATTCTGACCTCTGGCATTCTGTACTGCCAAACGCAATCGTGAGTTAGACTCAACATCCGGTCCGCCAAGCTTGGCAGCAACGGTAATCTCTTTCGACAGCTTGGAAAAAATTTTCGACCGTTTGGAGTCAGCTGCCCCTTTTTTTCTCTTAATTGTTGACCATTTACTATGTCCTGCCATAATATGGATTTTTTTATTTATCCTTAAAATTACAAAAATGAGCTTAATTAAGAATAAATCAAAATAAAAAGAGATAGATTTGATACAACAAAATGCACTACCTTTGCCCCAATAAAATATGAAAGCCGGAAAAATATTTATAGAAACTTATGGCTGTCAAATGAACATAGCTGACAGTGAGGTAGTTGCTGCAATATTATTAAAACAGGACTACCAACTGGCAAATACTCCCGATGAAGCAGATATTATCTTTATCAACACATGTTCAGTTCGCGATAGTGCTGAACAAAGAGTTTGGGGAAGAATTGGCCATTATGGCGCCATGAAAAAAAAGAAAAATACTCTTTTAATAGGAATTTTAGGATGTATGGCAGAAAGGCTTGGTGAGCAGTTACTTAACGAAAATACCATCGATATTGTTGCCGGGCCTGACTCATATCGTGACCTTCCTTTTCTGATAGCTAAAGCTGAATCCGGAAAAAAAGCACTCAACACAGAGCTCTCAACAATTGAAACTTATGACAAGATAACACCTGTCAGAACGGGCGATAAAGACATCTCCGGATTTATCAGCATAACAAGAGGTTGCAATAATTTTTGCACATACTGTATTGTACCTTACACAAGGGGAAGAGAGAGGAGTCGTGATCCACGGGATATTTTAAATGAGCTAGAAGACCTTAATAATAAGAACTATAAAGAAGTTACTCTCCTCGGGCAGAATGTTAATTCTTATAAATGGCCGGTTGAAGGTTCAAGAGAACCTTTTACATTTTCAAATCTGTTAGAAATGGTTGCACAGCATGCTCCAAATATGAGGATCCGGTTTACCACCTCGCACCCGAAAGATATGTCGGAAAAAATATTATTAAAAATGGTGCAATATCCAAATATTTGTCACCATATACACCTTCCGGTTCAGTCAGGCAGTTCCCGGATATTAAAGATGATGAACAGAAAATATGACAGGGAGTGGTACCTCGATAAGATTGCAACAATCAGGTCAATTATTCCTGATTGCGGATTATCTACCGATATTTTTACCGGATTCTGTGGTGAAAACGAAAATGACCATGAACAAACCCTGCTGTTAATGGAAAAGGTGAAATTTGACATGGCGTTTATGTTTAAATATTCGGAAAGGCCGGGTACTTATGCGGCAAAAATGATAAAAGATGATGTACCCGAGGAGATAAAAACAAGAAGATTAAACGAAATAATTACTCTTCAAAATAAAATTTCACTTAACAATAACCGTAAAGATACTGGAAAAATATTTGAAGTATTGGTAGAAGGATATTCAAAAAAATCTGACAAGATGCTATTTGGCAGAACTTCTCAAAACAAAGTAACAGTGTTTCCCGGATACAATTTAAAAAAAGGGAGCTTAGTGGAAATTACAATAAACAGTTGCACCCAGACAACATTAATTGGGGAGGTTGCAAACAAAAGCGGTAATGATTTGTGTTAATATACAGGGAAGTAAATAATCCTGACAAATATCACTATATTTAACGCAATTTATTGTTTCCTGGATTTATAAAATTGTAATTATGAGTAAAATATTTGCCATTTCATCAACAGGTAAGTCACTAAAATCATTTTTAGATCTTCGTTTCGGAAAATGTGAAAATATTGTTATCTGTAATTCAGAAAACAAGGAGACTGAAATTTTTGATAATCCTTTTAAATATTCAGACAAAAGTGGTGTTCAGTTAGTTAAACTTCTTCACAAGCAGGGAGTAAAAATAATTATTACGGGCGAAGTCGGGCCTCAGGTTATGTCTCTCCTAAAAAAGAAAAAATTACAACTGGCTCTTATGCATGAAGAAAAAATCAAAATTGAAGAAATTATTGCCAGAATAAGTTCAAATAAACAGTTACTTTGAATCTGCCATTGCAAAAATTAATTGAAGAGGGTGAGCATCAAAAGCAGGATTTTAAATTCTGCATTAATGACTCAAAAAAGATTGCCATATCGCTTGTGGCTTTTGCCAATACCGATGGAGGAAGGTTACTCATCGGGGTAAAGGATAATGGTAAAATAGCAGGGATCAGCTCCGATGAAGAGTTTTATATGGCAGAGTCAGCTGCTAAATTGTTCAGCAAGCCACCTATCCCTTTCACAACAAAGCAATGGATTTCGGACGACAAAATAGTGTTGGAAATTTCAGTCGAACCAAGTACTAAAAAACCCCATTTTGCACTTGATGATAATGGAAAATGGTTGGCCTATACCCGTATTAACGATGAAAATGTACTAACACATAAAATACAGCTTTTAGTCTGGAGAAGGCAAAATAGTGGTAAGGGAGTGTACCTCTCTTATACGGAAGCGGAAAGATCATTAATTAATTATTTGAAAAAAAACAGCAGTATTACATTTCACAAATTTGTAAAGCTTACACATATTCCAAGAAAAAAAGCAGAAGATATCCTTTGCAACTTTGTAATGATGGATATAATTAAAATTAACAGCACCAGAGACAAAACTGACTTTAGTCTTAATTCCGGATTCGATCTTTTCACCTTACCGGATGCCCGCCGGGAAATTATTTTTTAAACATTTTAACTTTTCTTATTGTTGTTACTTAATAATTACTATTAGTTTCGTCAATCAAAAAAAATGAAAAATGAAAAAAACAATATTTACACTAACAATTTCCCTTTTATTGATATTTCCCCTGTTTTCACAAAATAACAATAACTCAGATGCTGAAAATTTAAAAATTTACAAAAATGGCAACTCCTATCCTGTACGCAATTTTCCCCAAAAATTTAAAGCCAAAAGACCAAAAAATGTCATATTTTTTATAGGCGATGGAATGGGTGTTTCGCAGGTATACGCAGCCTTAACTGCCAACAGGGGCCGGCTGTATATTGAAAATCTCAAATATATTGGTTTTTCAAAAACATATTCAGCCGATAACTACACTACAGACTCAGCTGCCGGAGCAACTGCCCTGTCAACAGGAGTTAAAACATACAACGGTGCTTTAGCTATGGATGTAAATAAAAACCCGGTAAAAACAATCCTTGAAGAGGCAGTAGAAAAAGGTTTGGCTGCAGGGCTTGTTGCCACCTCTTCCATTACCCATGCCACACCTGCAGGATTCATTGCACACCAGCCGAAACGGAATATGTATGAAGAGATAGCAGCAGATTTTCTTAAAACCGATATCGATCTATTTATTGGCGGTGGATATAAACACTTTACCGACAGAAAAGATGGCCGCGATCTCACTGATGATCTAAAGAAAAAAGGGTATATCGTTGAACGGGATATTAACAGAATAAAAGAGATTAAAAACGGTAAGCTGGCAGGCCTTGTAGCAGAAGAGCATCTGGGAAGGGTTGATGAGCGTGGAGACTTCCTTCCCGTAGCTGTCAATACTGCCATCAATATTTTAAGCAATAACAAAAAGGGATTCTTCCTGATGGTTGAAGGATCGCAAATAGACTGGGGAGGACATGCGTCAAACTCACAATATATTATTGAAGATATGCTTGACATGGATCAAAGTGTTGGTAAAGCACTTGAATTTGCAGCAGCAGACGGTAAAACTTTAATTGTGGTTACAGCTGATCATGAAACCGGAGGCATGTCAATACTTGATGGCAGTTTCGAAACCGGAATGGTAAAAGGAGAATATTCAACCGGTTCTCATACAGGTCTTATGGTACCTGTTTTTGCATACGGACCGGGAGCTGAAGAGTTCATGGGAATTATGGAAAATACCGATGTAAATAAAAAAATGAAAAAGCTGCTATTTAAAAAATAAGAAACTTAAAAAA
>CAZLZJ010000002.1:0-59678 GCA_964563975.1 uncultured Prolixibacteraceae bacterium | reverse complement strand
GATGTAAATAAAAAAATGAAAAAGCTGCTATTTAAAAAATAAGAAACTTAAAAAATATTTTTTAAAACCGGACATCTGTATAAATGCTCCGGTTTTTTATTGATTTTTTCAAATGTTTTCATACTTTCGGGGTTTACAAAATTTTTATTTATGAAAGAAACTCTTGAAGTTCTTGATCATGTAAGATTAAATTTTTCTCCCTCAGGACTATTTGCTCTTAACGTTGTAATTGCTTTTGTCATGTTTGGAATTGCCCTTGACATTAAATGGCACAATTTTAAAGAGGTGATTTATAAACCTAAATCAGCGCTAACAGGGTTTTTTTCACAATTTGTCTTACTGCCTGCAGTAACTTTTTTATTTATTGCACTGTTAAACCCCACACCCACCGTGGCTTTAGGGATGATCCTCATTGCTGCTTGCCCGGGGGGAAATATCTCAAATTTTATGAGTGCAATGGCAAAAGGAAATGTTGCCCTATCGGTCAGTTTAACAGCAGTGGCAACTTTATGCGCTACCTTTTTAACGCCTCTTAATTTTGCCCTTTGGGGAAAGCTCTATCTTAAACACTATAGCAGCTCCGGAGCCGGTGCTTATCTTGTGCCAATAGAAATAAATTTTCTTCAAATGGTTCAGACTGTCATTATCCTATTGGGAATACCCCTGATTCTCGGTATGCTCTTTTCACAATACTTTCCGGTATTAACATCTAAAATAAAAAAACCTTTGCGTCAGCTGTCAATCTTAATCTTTATAAGTTTTGTAATAATACTTTTATCGGCCAATTTCAGCCATTTTCTGAAATATATTCAGATTGTATTCCTGATAGTACTGATACACAATGGACTGGCTCTTTTAACCGGCTATTCGATAAGCTCAATTGCCGGATTAAATAGTGCCGACAAAAAAACAGTCACCATTGAAACGGGGATTCAAAATTCAGGACTGGCTCTTGTTTTAATGTTTAATCCAAAAATTTTTCCGCCTGAGCTGGAATTGGGAGGGATGACAATTATTGCAGCCTGGTGGGGGGTATGGCATATCATTTCGGGATTGTTACTGGCAACAATCTGGTCAAAAAAACCAATAATACAACCTGCAATAAGATAAATTTTAAAAATGGCCTTTTAGTTACCGGTATCTGAAACAATATATCATTTTTGCAAACTGGCTGATAACAAAAAGAGAATAGTTACCTCTATTAATAATATTCCGCCTGAAAAATCAATTTATTTACCCTTGCTTTTTTTCTGCTTCAATTTTTTACCATGCACGGCTTTCTTTATTCTCTTCTTACTATGAAAGGCTCCTTTAAATGATGGATCGTCAATTTTTCTTTGCCTGTCTATTTCCCGAAGTTGTTTTTGCTTTTCTTCAAATTCCGTTTCAAAAACCTTAACCTCAAAAGGAGTATTTTGCCGTGGTATTTCCATTCGTATTAATTTTTCGATTTTTCGCAAGTGCCACTCTTCTGAAGGATCGACCAGGGTTATTGCATTCCCTTTTTTCCCTGCACGGGCTGTACGTCCGATCCTATGGATATAATCTTCGTAATTTGGAGGCACATCAAAGTTTATGACATGGCTTACATTACTCACATCCATACCTCTTGCAGAAACATCTGTAGTTATCAGTATCCTTACAATGCCTTCCTTAAAATCTCTGATAGCATTAATCCGCATATTCTGCCCTTTATTTGAGTGTAATATTCTTTTCTCTCCTTCTGTTTTGCGTTTTATTACTCTATAGACCCCATCAGCATGCTCCTTCGTTTTTACAAATATTATAACTCTCGAAAATATATTTTCATCTTCCAACAGGAATCTCACCAACTCTAATTTAGTGCGGTAATTTGGTACCCGGTAAGCATTTTGAACCACTTCCTGAACAGGGGTTGCCGAAGGTGCAATTTCTATCTTATCATAGAAATCAATAAATTCGCCGGCTAATTTTTCCACACTTTCAGAAAAAGTAGCAGAAAAAAGAAGGTTTTGCCTTTTAGGGGGAAATATTTCAAAAAGCTTTTTTAATTGTGGAAGAAACCCCATATCCAACATTCGATCAGCCTCATCTATTACTAAATATTTTATTTTCCTGAGAGAAAGTACACCTGATTTATATAGATCTGTCAGGCGCCCCGGCGTTGCAACTAATATATCAACCCCCGGCCTGATCAACTCTGCATGTTTTGTCAGCCCAATACCCCCATATACTGCTGCATGACGCAGCTCCGACCAGACAGTAAGATCAGCTATATCATTTCCTACCTGGATTGATAGCTCACGGGTCGGAACAAGAACAAGGGCTCTGGGATCATTTCCTTCAGGCTTTTTCAATTTAGTAAGCAAAGGCAATAAATAAGCTGCTGTCTTTCCCGTTCCTGTTTGCGCAATACCAATAACATGGCTTCCCGAATTGATCCGTGGAATTGCCTGCTCCTGAACAGGCGTTGGGTGAACAATTCCAATATCACCGAGAGACTTAATAACAGACTTAGCAACCTTCAGATCTTCAAAAGTTTTCATTTATTTTAAATTAAAAGTTTTCAAAGGTGTCAGATAGCCTGCCCTCATAATTTTCATTTTAAAGAGTATATATTTCCCGGAAAAGCAGAAATGACATTTTTGCACTCCATTCCAAGTAATAACGCTGACACCTTACCCGGAGACAACTTCAACTCAGCCGATATCTGGTCAATATATAACTTTTCTGATTTTTTAAGCAGGCCTACAACCTGCCTCTCTTCAGGAAGCAGATCAACAAACATTTCAGTTTGCAGTGGCTTATTATTATCAGTTGATTCCCAGCCCATATAGTACTCCAGATCCTCCAATCCCTGAATGAGGCTTGCTTCGTTATACCTTATCAACCGGTTACATCCCTTTGAATAGGAGTCATTCACTCTTCCCGGGAAGGCAAAAACATCTCTGTTATACGAAGATGCAATATCTGCCGTAATAAGTGCGCCCCCTTTTTCAGCAGATTCAACAACTATTGTTGCATCCGACAAACCTGCAATAATCCTGTTGCGTCTTATAAAATTCGATGGATCGATCTTTGTATTGCTTGGAAATTCTGTTATCAATCCTCCCGACTTAAGCATCTTTCTGGCAATGTCAGCATGTAAAGAAGGATATAACCTGTCGAGTCCGTGACCAAGAACTCCAACAGTGGGTATATCAAATTTTAATGACATCTTATGAACATGAATATCAATGCCATAAGCTAATCCGCTAACAGTTATTATATTGTAATTTCTTCCGGAAATATCTTTTAAAAATTTTACGCAAATTTCCTTCCCATAATTAGTTGCATTCCTGGTTCCGACTATACAAAGAACCTTTGGAAAATTGAGGTCAACATTGCCTTTACAAAATAATATTACCGGCGCATCAATACATGACCTGAGTCGTCGCGGGTAACTTTCATCAGTAAAAAAGAGAACCTTTATATTAAATTTTCTTATAAATTCCATCTCTTTTTCTGCCCTGACAAAAACATCCTTGCTTTTTATCCTTTTTGCATTTACTTCACCAATGCCTGCTATCTTTTTTAAGGATTTACAAGGCTCGTTAAAAATATATTCCGCCCTGCCCAGCCCGGCTATGAGCTTCCGTGTCAAAGAGGTTCCGATACCTGGAACAAGCGAAAGGGCAATTTTATAAAACAATTCTTTATCTGATTGAAACATAATTATTTGTGTTATTGGAGATTAGATTGTCATGTCAGGCAGCTATAATATTAAATAAAATAACTTTAATTTTTCTTCTCTCTTCCTGAGAAAGAGCTGTCAAACTCACCGAAGGGTACTCTGCAATACCACGTTGTGTTTTTACAATTAATATCAAATCGGTCATTTTACCAAATATAGAATTCTCAAAAACGGCATTATATAATATTTTTTGGGGAAATTCAATAAAATTGAACTCATTTTTTCCAAATCTTATTATTTTATAATAACGAAGTTGAATCTTATCATTTTCATTACTAAATTCGATATACTGATGGTCAGCTGTTTGAAAAAATAAGTACCAAAAAGCAAAAATCCCGCCGGCTATCAATCCATAATTAATAAAATCCAATAAAAACAAAATCAATGCACCAATTGCAATAAATACACTTACCATAAAAAAAATACGCCTTATCTTAACACTCCTTTTTTTATTTGATATTACCATTTTAAAATAGATTAAAGGTTATTTTCAAATTCCCAGGGTCAGCAAACAATTGGAAACCTGATAACAAATTTATTGTAACTTTACAAAAAATTGAGGTATAAATAATGATAAAATCAAAAATAATATATAGTAACAATATCGAAGAATGCCTGAGTGAGTGGTTAGGGCAGTATAAAAAAGATAAAATCTTTATATCAACTGATTCTAATGTCGACAAGCTTTGGGTAAGTCAGCTTGATGATCTCTTTTCTTCACAACAGATTAAAAAAATTATCCTCCCGCCGGGAGAGTCAAATAAAAATCTTGATTCAGTTGCCGGTATATGGAAATTTCTTTCAGAAAATGGAGCAGGAAGAAAATCGTTATTAATAAATATAGGAGGAGGAGTACTTACCGACCTGGCAGGGTTTGCAGCTTCAACATTTAAAAGGGGAATAGATTTCATAAATATACCCACTACTCTGCTGTCACAGGTAGACGCGTCGATTGGAGGAAAAACCGGAATAAACTTCAATGGTCTTAAAAATGAAATAGGTACATTTAATGAACCGGTTGCAGTTATAATAAACAGTAACTTTTTAAAAACTTTGGATGCTGAAAATTTTATTTCCGGATTTGCAGAGATGGTTAAACATGGATTGATAAAAAGCAAAGAACATCTTAGCGAATTGGAAAAATTTAATTTTAATAATATCGATTATCTTCTGCTTCAAAAAATAATTGCAAATTCTATTGAGATAAAAAAGTTTTTTGTAACGAATGATCCTACTGAAAAGAATATTAGAAAAGCACTCAATTTTGGCCATACCGCAGGCCATGCAATAGAGAGTTTGGCTATGAAGCAAAAAAGGCCTGTTCTGCATGGTTACGCAATAGCATGGGGGATGATAATCGAATTATTTCTTTCAATGAAAAGATGCGGATTAAATGAATCTGTTGTCAATAAGTTGAATGATTGGCTAACAGGCATTTATGGCACCTTTGGAATTCAAAATTCAGACTTTGAAGAACTATTTGAACTTATGTCTCACGACAAAAAAAATGAAGCCGGTCAAATTAATTTTACATTAATCTCAAAAACAGGCTACTTTGAAATTAACAAAAACTGTAATAAGAACTTGATTTTTGAAGGTTTGGACTATTTCCAAAAAATTCAGAAAAAGGTATAAACCGACTAAGTAATAAATTCCGGAAAGTAATTTTAAAAATATTAGCTTAAGTATATGTATTATTTAATATCAAAAAATAATAAAACAATCAATGCAGAAATATCTCTCCCTTCATCAAAAAGTATCAGCAATCGTGCTCTGATAATTAATGCATTATCTGGCAATGCTTTACCAATTAACAACTTGTCAGACAGTGATGACACCCGGGTATTAAACAAGATCCTTCATTCAGAAGACTCCAATGAATTTGATATAGGGCACGCAGGAACAGCAATGCGATTCCTGACAGCCTATCTTACACAAGTTGCAGGAGAATGGGTATTAACCGGATCATCAAGGATGAAGCAGAGACCGATTGGTATATTGGCTGATGCCCTCAATCAATTAGGCGGAAAAATCCAATATATCGAGAAACGGGGATTCCCTCCTTTAAGAATTTTTGGTTCTCACTTAAAAGGAAAAACCCTTGAAATGGATGGAACTGTTTCAAGTCAGTATATATCTTCACTTTTAATGATAGCTCCGGCAATCGAAAAGGGACTTACTCTCAAACTAAAAGGAGATATAACCTCACGGTCTTATATTGAAATGACCCTAAGATTAATGGCCGGGTTTGGAATCGAATATAGCTGGGAAGGAGATACCATTACCATTCCGGAGCAGCCATACAAACATAGTAAATTCACCGTTGAAGCAGACTGGTCAGCAGCTTCATACTGGTATGAGGTACTGGCTCTTTCAGAAAGCGGCACCATATTTCTGAATAATCTGAATCTTGAAAGTTTGCAGGGAGATGCACAAATTGCAGACTGGTTTAAAAAATTCGGAATAGATACTATTCAAAAAGAAAAAGGATTGCTTTTAAAAAAAGCGGAGGATAGCAATCCTGAAAAGCTTATTCAAAATTTTATAGAATCTCCGGATATTGCGCAAACAATGGCCTGTCTATGTGTTGCAAAAAAAATACCATTTCACTTTTTTGGATTGAAAACACTAAAAATAAAAGAGACAGACAGAGTTGCTGCACTTATAAATGAACTCGCCAAATTTGGTGCCTCTTTATCAGAACCTAAACCGGGAGAGTTAAAATGGGATAATAATGTTAACCTGATATCTTCTTCCGGTGTGCCAACTATAGAAACATACAGTGATCACAGAATGGCAATGTCTTTTGCTCCTATGGCTGCAGCCGGTTTCATAATGCAAATTAAAGATCCTCAGGTTGTAAGCAAATCATATCCTGCATATTGGACCGATCTTAAAAAAGCCGGATTTATAATAAGCAATGAAAAAAAATAGCCTTCAGCTTATCTTTTGCTCTTAAAAAAATCGCGTATTAATTCAGAGCACTCCTCCTTCATAACACCTCCGGTTATTTCTGTTTTTGGATGCATAATTTCCTTACTTAGCAAACTATATCCTCTCTTTTCATCATAGGCGCCAAAAACAACTCTTCCTATCCTTGCAAGAGATAAGGCAGCAGCACACATTACACAAGGCTCTAAAGTGACATACAATGTACAGTCGTTTAAATATTTTCCTCCCAATAAATTTGCAGCAGCCGTAATTGCCTGCATTTCTGCATGCGCAGTAACATCATTGAGGGTTTCAGTAAGATTATGAACTCTGACCATAATTTTTCCTCCGCCAACCACTACCCCTCCTACAGGTACCTCCCCCTCGTTAAAAGCCTGAAGAGCTTCAACAAATGCAGCCTTCATAAAATATTCGTCATTAAAGGATGATATCATCGTTTTAATCAAATGGTTTTAAATTAAATAATGAATTTGCTAAAATCTTCTTATTTTCGCAACCAAATCATAAAAAATTATCATGTACAGAACACATACTTGTGGCGAATTAAGATATGAAAATATAGGACAAGAAATAACTTTGTCCGGTTGGGTTCAGCGAATCAGGGATTTAGGAGCAATGAGATTTATTGACCTGCGCGACAGATATGGGATAACTCAATTGGTTGCAGATGAAAATACTCCGCAACCAATTATTAAAACTCTTGAAAATATTGGCAGAGAGTATGTAATACAAGCCACAGGGATAGTCAGGGAACGATCAAGCAAAAACAATAAAATCCCAACAGGTGAAATTGAAATTGAGCTGACTGCACTGAAAATTTTAAATCCTTCCGAAATACCCCCTTTCACTATTGAAGAAGACACTGATGGAGGAGAAGAGCTAAGAATGAAATTCAGATATCTTGATCTGAGACGCCCCGTGATCTGTAAAAATCTGCAATTACGGGCATCTGTTGCCCACACCGTAAGGACATATCTTAACAAAGATGGATTTATTGAAATAGAAACACCTCAATTAATTAAATCCACACCTGAAGGTGCACGAGACTTTGTAGTACCTTCAAGAATGAATCCCGGAGAATTTTATGCCCTTCCCCAATCTCCGCAACTGTTTAAGCAACTGCTTATGGTAGCCGGGTTTGATAAATACTATCAAATAGTAAAATGCTTCAGGGATGAAGACCTACGAGCTGACCGGCAACCCGAATTTACACAAATTGACTGTGAAATGTCTTTTGTTGAACAAACAGATATTTTATCCACATTCGAAGGACTGACAAAATATATATTCAAAGAGATAAAAAATATTGATGTTGAAGATTTTCCATCTATTACATACTCAGAAGCAATCGAAAAATATGGGACTGACAAACCTGACATCAGATTTGAAATGACAATTTTTGATTTAACAAATTCAATAAAAGGAAAAGGGTTTGCAATATTTGACAATGCAGAATATATCGGTGCAATATGTATTGACGGAGGTGCTGATTATTCACGTAAAATTATTGATGAGCTTACAGATTGGGTAAAAAGACCACAGATCGGTGCCAAAGGGATGGTATATATAAAATACAATAGTGATAATACAATCAAATCATCGGTAGATAAATTTTATGATCCGGAAAGTTTACAAAAGATAATTAAAACTGCCAATGCCAATCGTGGAGATCTATTACTCCTGCTTTCAGGTGATAAAAGTGATACATTAAGTGCTTTGGGTGAATTGCGCCTTGAAATTGCAAAAAGAGAGGGCTTACGCAATAAAAACATATTCAAACCTCTTTGGGTTGTAGATTTTCCATTACTTGAATGGGATAATGAGACAGAAAGATTTTTTGCAATGCACCATCCTTTTACATCTCCAAAAGCTGAAGACATTGACCTGCTGGATACCAATCCGGGGCAAGTCAGGGCAAATGCATACGATCTGGTAATAAACGGTGTGGAGATTGGTGGTGGTTCAGTAAGAATTTTCGATGCAAAATTACAATCAAAAATATTCCGGGTTCTTGGCCTGACAAAGGAAAAAGCAATGATGCAATTTGGATTTCTAATGAATGCCTTTAAATATGGAGCTCCTCCTCATGCGGGGATTGCATTTGGCTTTGACCGGCTGGTATCATTGCTGGCAGGGCTGGATTCAATAAGGGATGTTATAGCATTTCCAAAGAACAATGCAGGAAGAGATGTTATGATGGATTCTCCTTCAACTATTTCAAAAGAGCAATTAGATGAACTAAACTTAAAAATTACCCCTCAGTGATCAATAAAAAAATAGAAATACCGGGATTAATAAAATCCCGGTATTTCCATTTTTATCAAATCAATATTTTTTAATGCTCAGCTCTTTTTCTGGAAGAGTAGTTTATATGCAGGGCAGCAGACTTTCTCAGCTCCTGCTTAATATCAGTAACAATACCCATCTTAGTATTATCATCAACCTTAAGAGAGGTGATCATCATAGGTCTCTCAGCCTCATCTCTGGCTTCTCTCTCTGCAATAATATAATCCTGAATATCACCAATATTGGCAAACTGATCATTTAGCTGAATCCTGGGTGCTATACCAAATGTCCTCTGATATTGAGCCAGTGGCTCGCCAACATAAATATAACTAACCAATGATTTCTTTTCTAATTTACTCAGCTCTGTTGCCTCCGGAAGTTTGATATGCACCTTATAGGTAACTTCCCTCATAGTTGTAGTAACCATAAAAAAGAAGAGCAACATAAACACAACATCAGGCAGAGAAGCTGTTGAAATGGGAGGAAGTTCCTTTCCTATTTTCTTTTTAAATTTTCTCATAATTATTTTCCTCCAACTTTTTTAGGTTCCGCTTCTGAAATTCTGGATGGATAAACTTCTCGAACAGCATCCTGCTGATCTTTATCAAGATCTTTATATGCTTTCCCGAATTGCTGTTGCGATAATTCTTCCCTCAGCTCATTAATGGCACCAACCAGTTCGTTTTGAACAGCGATATATGTACCGTATTTTGTATCAAGGTCATTGCGTAAAGAAATAACTCCTTTTGTTACCATTACTTCACCAAAGTATGGTAATTGTTTAGACTCCTTTTCCGGCAGGGTTTCTTCGTCATACGGGTTTGCCATAAATACTTTAGCCCTTTCACGCAAAGTTTCGATATCGGAATACTCTCCTCCTACCAACAGGTCATTATTTCGGTTAACCAGCACAACAAAAACATTTCGTTCCTTAATTTGCTGGTCGTCCATTTGTTGAGATTCATCAACCCATTGCGGAAGCCTTCTTTCCAATCCGCTGTCAACGTCCATCGTGGTTGTTACCAGGAAAAAGATAAGCAACATAAAAGCAATATCTGCCAATGATGCTGAAGGTATTTCAGGTGTTTTTCTAGCCATAATTAATTTTCCTGTTTTTTTACCACGAATAATTTTAATTAAATAACCGTCTTACTGATGAAAAGGCAACGGATAAAATTGCCAGTCCCAAAAGTATGTATGTAATATACAATCCGGTGTCAATCCACTTAGCTATAACAGGTGTAAGTGTCCCCTCATCTATATGTTTCTGTACACCTATAAACTGTGGAATTTCATCTGATGCAAACAAATAAGCTATCAGCACAACTGCTCCAAGAAATACTATAGACATTAAACCTTTCTTAGCTTGATTGATATCAGATACCATTTGGAAAATACTGAAAAGTATTGCAACCCCTGCACCAAATATCAATAAAATATATGCCCATATCAAATTTGTATTGATCCAGCCTCCCATTACCGGATCAACAGCACTGTCGCTGATATTTGCCATTAAGGAAATAATCATGACAGCTGATATAATGATGAGTACCCACAGTAGAATCGTTATAATTTTTCCTGCTTTAGTCATTGTTAAGCTGTTTTTTTCAGATTGTGTTTAACCAATAGGTCTAATAATGATATAGAAGAGTCCTCCATATTATTTATAATACTGTCAATTTTCGACAAGCAGTAATTATAAAATATCTGAAGGATGATAGCTACTATCAAACCACCTACAGTTGTAATCAAAGCCACTTTAATACCACCTGCCACAAGAGTGGGAGAAATATCTCCGGCAATTTCAATAGCATTAAATGCCTGTATCATACCGATCACTGTTCCAAGAAATCCTAACATAGGAGCAAGGGCAATAAATAAAGCTATCCAGCTCAATCCTTTTTCAAGCAAGCCTGACTGAACACCCCCGTAAGAAATTATTGATCTTTCTACAACCTCCATTCCATGATCCACCCTGTCAAGTCCCTGATAAAAAATGCTGGCAACAGGTCCACGGGTTTTTCTACAAACATCTTTTGCTGCCTCAACACCTCCACTGTCAAGTGCCTGCTCTACATTTGCCAGCAACTTCTTGGTGTTACTTGTAGAAAAGTTCAGATAAAGTACTCTCTCAATTGCAAAAGCAAGACCAAGAATAAGACTTATCAAAATAAAGGACATAAAAAACGGACCTCCGTCAATAAATGTCTGCTTCAATTGGCTATGCAGTGATTTACCTTGCTCAGCTGCAGCAGCAGCTTGTTCAATCGGATCAGCTGTCAGGTCTGCCTGCTGTTGCACAGTTGCAGTATTTTGTGCGGCTGCCTGATCCTGGGCAACCACGACTTTTGATGCCAAAAAAAACAGCATTCCAGATAATGCTATTAACACGAATAGTCTTTTCATAATTAATTTGAATTTTTAATTAATAATCTCCAAGTTTATTTTCTATTAATTTTTTTCTGTCAACAAATAACACGCTTTCCCGTGAAAAAATCAAATTTTATTGAGCAAAAATATTAAAAAAAGAAATTGTTTTTTAAATAAGTTGCATAATTTAACCGGTAGTTCAACTTTTTAAAGGATAAACGCAATATACTTTTGTCAATCTGTTTTTTGCGGAGAGAGGGGGATTCGAACCCCCGGTACCGTCTCCGGTACACACGCTTTCCAGGCGCGCCAGTTCAGCCACTCCTGCACCTCTCCAGCTGTTTCCGGCTTGCCATTCCTAAACAGAGGGTGCAAATTAACAAAAAAAATACGAAAAAAACACAATAGATATTACTTATTTACAGGAAAAAACATTACAGACAGGAATGAAAGCAGTCAATACTAAATTCCAAACAGATTCCTGGCATTTTCTGTGGTAATTTTAGCTATCTGTTCAACTGATATGTCATATATTCCGGCAACAGTCTGAGCAATATATACAAGATACGCACTTTCATTTCTTCGACCGCGTTTTGGAACAGGAGTAAGATAAGGAGCATCTGTTTCAAGAACAATATTACTTACCGGAATATTTTTTATAACCGTTTTAAGGGTATTGTTCTTAAATGTAATTATTCCTCCAATACCTAAAAGAAAACCAATGTCAACTATTTTCTTTGCTTCTGTCTCATTGCCGGAAAAACAGTGAAAAACTCCTTTCAGATCACCATTCTGCTCCTCTTTGATTATTTCAAAAACTTCAGAAAATGAATCTCGGATATGGATCACCACCGGGAGGCCCATTCCCTTTGCTAATCTCACCTGGTATCTGAAGGCATCTTTCTGTTCATTAATAAAAGTGCGGTCCCAATAAAGATCTATTCCTATCTCGCCAATCCCATAAAATTTTCTTTTTTCAAGCCAGTACTCAATTGCCTGCAACTCCTCTTTATAATCAAAGGAAACCGATGTTGGATGAAGCCCCATTAAAGGATAAAGCAAATGAGGATACGCATCACTAAGATCTGTCAGTCTTTTAATGGAGGCAGAATCAATATTTGGCAAAATGATCTTTTTTACATCATTATTATATGCATGCTGAACCACCTGTTCAACATCATTTAAAAATTCCTCCGAATAAATATGGGCATGAGTATCAATCAGCATATCAAAAATAAATATCGACAAATTTAATAAAGTGTTTTAACCCAAAATAATTTTAACTTTAACCCTATATTAAATTTATAAATATTTTAAGATAATACTATTGCAGATAGTTATTAAACAGTCCCCTGCGCAAGCATGGCATCAGCTACTTTTACAAATCCGCCTATATTTGCACCTTTCACATAGTCAATTTTATTATCGGCCTTGCCATATCTGGCACACTGTTCATGAATATTGCTCATAATATCTTTCAACTTACTGTCAACCTCCTCATATGACCAGCTTACACGCATATTATTTTGCGACATTTCCAAACCTGAAACGGCAACACCACCTGCATTTACGGCTTTACCCGGGGCATAGGCGATACTTTTATTTAAGTACTCAACCGCTTCTGCGGTACATCCCATATTTGACGCTTCAGCCAGCAGACAGCATCCATTCCTGACCAGATCGCGGGCATCGGAAATTTCCACTTCATTCTCTTTTGCACAAGGTATTGCAATATTTACAGGTACCTCCCATGGTTTTTTCCCTGCAAAAAACTCAACTCCAAATTCATGCGCATAGGGCTCAACTATATCATTATTACAGGCTCTCAGTTCCAAAAGGTAACTAATTTTATCTCCGGAAACACCATCCGGGTCATAAATATAACCATCAGGCCCGGATAAAGTAACCACTTTTCCACCCAATTCATTTATCTTGGTTATTACGCCCCATGCAACATTTCCAAAACCTGATATGGCAAAAGTCTGTCCCTCAACTCCTTTCCCCTGCCGTTGAAGCATGTGCCGTACAAAGTATACTGCACCAAAACCGGCTGCTTCGGGCCTTATAAGGCTACCGCCCCAGCCAAGACCTTTACCGGTAAAAACACCGGTAAATTCATTTCTGATTCTTTTATACTGACCAAACAGATAACCTATTTCACGACCCCCCACGCCTATGTCTCCTGCAGGTACATCTGTGTCCGGGCCTATATGTCTTGAAAGTTCAATCATAAATGACTGGCAAAATCTCATAATCTCTCCATCACTTTTACCTTTTGGGCTAAAGTCCGAGCCTCCTTTCCCTCCCCCCATTGGCAGGCCGGTAAGACTATTTTTAAATGTTTGTTCAAAACCAAGGAACTTAAGAATACTCAAAGTAACACTTGCATGAAACCTCAATCCTCCTTTATAAGGACCAAGTGCTGAATTGAATTCCACGCGATAGCCGCGATTAACCTGCACATTGCCATTATCATCAATCCATGGCACACGAAAAATAATTGTTCTTTCGGGCTCGACAAGGCGCTCAAGCACTCCTGCTTTATGATACCTGGGAAATTTTTCATAAAAACTCCAAACAGAGCCGACAACCTCAGTTACGGCCTGATGAAACTCTTTTTCTCCAGGAGTTTTTCTCTTAATATCTAAAATGAAATTATCTAACGTTGTAAGCATACCATTACTTATTAAAAACACGCAAAAATAAATAAGTTGAATACAACAAAAAAATCTTATTTCAGATAATAGCTAAATATTTAACCTAAGCTTTGCTAATGACTTCTTCCGGATTCAAGGTCACTCCCGGCACCCTTGTCAATTGCTGATGCTTCCTATTAACCCGGCATACCAAACAAAAAGCCTTCTCCAACGGAAAAGGCTTCTTTAAATAAACAATATAATTATTCAGATTACATCATACCTCCCATTCCCGGGCCTCCTCCCGGCATTGGAGCAGGGGTTTCCTCTTTCACATCAACCAAAACTGCTTCTGTTGTCAGAAACATCCCTGCAATTGATGCAGCATTCTCCAAAGCAATACGGGTTACTTTTGCCGGATCAATAACACCGGTTTCAAAAAAGTTTTGGTATTCATCCAAACGGGCATTATATCCATAATCGCCTTTACCCTCTTTTACTTTTTGTACAATTACAGCACCCTCTTTACCGGCATTTTCAACAATCTGACGAAGAGGCTCTTCTATTGCACGTCTAATAATATCTATACCGGTACGCTCATCCTCATTTTCATATTCCACTTCATCAAGTATATCTGTTGCACGAAGATAACATACTCCTCCACCCGGAACTATGCCTTCTTCAACTGCAGCCCTGGTAGCACTCAAAGCATCATCAACACGATCTTTTTTCTCTTTCATTTCCACTTCAGATGCTGCTCCAACATAAATAACTGCAACTCCGCCTGCCAATTTGGCCAAACGCTCCTGAAGTTTTTCCTTATCATAATCAGATGTAGTGGTTTCAATCTGTTTTTTGATCTGAGATACGCGAGCGGCAATATCCTTTTGTGAACCGGCACCGTTAACTATTGTGGTATTCTCTTTGTCAACTGTGATTTTTTCGGCCGACCCTAAAAGATCAAGAGTTGCCTGTTCAAGCTTCATACCTTTTTCTTCGGTTACCACTGATCCACCTGTTAAAACAGCAATATCTTCCAACATCTCTTTACGGCGATCGCCAAATCCGGGTGCTTTTACGGCACACACTTTCAATGATCCGCGTAACCTGTTAACAACCAATGTTGCCAATGCTTCTCCGTCAACATCTTCAGCAATAATCAATAACGGACGACCGCTTTGTGCCGTTGCTTCAAGGATTGGAAGAAGATCTTTCATTGTGCTTATCTTCTTATCATGGATAAGTATATATGGATTCTCCAAACTTGACTCCATCTTTTCCGTATCTGTAACAAAATATGGAGAGATATATCCACGATCAAACTGCATCCCTTCTACCATTTCAACATAGGTGTCAGTTCCTTTTGACTCTTCAATTGTAATAACACCCTCCTTATGAACTCTCTTCATGGCATCAGCTATCAAAGCTCCTATTGCGTCGTCATTATTTGCAGACACCTTTGCTACAGATTCAATCTTTTTATAATCATCTCCTATAGTTTGTGCCTGTTCGGCTATATTCTTAACAACACGAGCTACTGCTTTATCTATTCCACGTTTTAGATCCATCGGATTAGCTCCTGCGGCCACGTTTTTTAAACCCACCTTAATAATAGACTGGGCTAATACTGTTGCTGTTGTGGTACCATCACCGGCATCATCACTGGTTTTTGATGCCACCTCTTTTACTATCTGTGCTCCCAGGTTTTCGTATGAATCGGCAAGTTCTATCTCCTTTGCCACGGTAACACCATCTTTAGTGATTTTTGGTGCACCAAATTTTTTCTCGATAATCACATTGCGGCCTTTAGGACCCAATGTACATTTTACTGTATCTGTTAACTGATCAACACCTGATTTAAGTTTATCACGAGCATCAATGTTGAATTTAATTTCTTTTGCCATTTTAATATAATTTTAGATTTTAATTAAGCAATATAAAGTACATCAGACTGCGACATCAGCAAATAATCTTTACCGTCAATATTAAGCTCGGTACCTGAATATTTACCATAAACAACTGTATCGCCCACTTTCACTTCCATGGGTTCGTCTTTTTTGGCTGCTCCGGCCAATACTACTGTTCCCTGCTGTGGTTTCTCTTTTGCTGAATCAGGGATAATAATGCCACTAACTGTTTTTTCTTCGGCCTCCTGGGGTTCAACCAGGATTTTTCCTGCCAAAATTTTACCTTTAAGTTCTGCCATTGTTATTCAATTTATTATTAAACAATTATTTTAAAATCAATAAACTGCAATATCATATTTTATGCCAATTAACAGAGATATGATTTTTTAAAATAAAACTGGACAATTTTTCATACTGTCATTTCTCTTTGCTAACTTTTAATAATTTAAATATTTGATTAATAGGCTTATATGATAAATGTCACTTTTTATGACATGCTGACAGTAATCAGACACCAAAAATTCATTTAATCAGCCATCTCATTTACATTACAGGAACAAGAGAAGTTAACAAAGATCATTCAAAACGATAGTCTGATATATTCCTGAATCCTCTCAGAAAAGAGCTTGTTTCTAATCTCTTTTTTCCGGAAAGCTGAATATTTTTAATTTCCAGCCACCCATTTGCACAAGCTACATTCAAATAAGACTCCCCATCTGAATCAATTGTACCCGGAACGCCATTTTCAACTGAAATTACCGGAAGTGTAAGATAAATTTTACAAGGAATGGTTCTTCCTGATTTCGTATGTACAAGGTTAGCCCAGGCAGCAGGATGAGGTGAAAGACCGCGAATTAAGTTCCTGACTTTTTCAGAATCAGCAAACCAATCAATTTTACAATCCTCTTTAAACAACTTTGGGGCAAGCTTAATGCTATTTTTAACATATAACTCTGACTGATCAACTGGTTTTAAATCTCCTTCAGCAATCCCTTCTATTGTGTCTATTACCAAATCTGCCCCTATCTTCATCAACTTGTCATGCAAATCTCCAACTGTATCATTTTCTCCTATACTGCACTCCTTTTGCAAAAGCACTTTACCTTTATCAATTTCATGATCAATCATAAAAGTAGTTACTCCTGATTTAGTTTCACCATTTATTATGGCCCAGTTAAGAGGAGCTGCCCCGCGATACTGAGGCAACAGGGAAGCATGCAGGTTAAATGTCCCCAAGCGGGGCATCTTCCAAACAACTTCAGGAAGCATCCTGAAGGCAACAACTATAAAAAGATCAGCATTAAGCAGTTTCAACTCTTCAATAAATCCGGGATCTTTTAATTTTTCCGGTTGGAGAACAGGTATATTTTCCCTGAGAGCATATTTTTTTACTGCAGACTCTGTAAGTTTTTGTCCGCGGCCTGCCTGCTTATCGGGTGCTGTAACAACTGCAGTAATATTATAACCACCTCCCGTCAACTCTTCCAAGCTGGTTACAGCAAAAGCAGGAGTCCCCATAAAAACAATACTTAGTTCTTTTCCTGTCATTAAAATATTTTTAAACAAAAGTAATCATTTTAAAAAGAAAAGGAACACTCCTGCAACAGTGATAAATATTACCAATAATCCATTTGGCATAAATCACTCAAGCAAACCGGAAACAGTTTGCCTCAGCTCTTCTGCCCTCTTATTCCTGGCCACTATCTTACCATGTTGATCAACAATGAGATTCGAAGGTATTGAACTGATAAGATACATACGTGCAACCGCATTATTCCAGTAGGCCAGGTCAGAAACATGAGTCCAGGCAAGCTTATCATCTTCTATTGCTTTCAACCAGGCCTGCTTATCACGATCGAGCGACACTCCGAATACACCAAAGCCTCTGTTTTTATAATCATTATATACAGCCACAACATTTGGATTCTCCGTTCTGCAAGGCCCGCACCAAGCCGCCCAAAAGTCAAGCAGAGTATATTTATTCTTTGAATAAACATCAGAAAATCTTACAGGATTTCCCTGAGGGTCGTTCATTACAAAATCAGGTGCAGCTTTACCTATTGTAAAAGATCTCATTTTATCTACCCTCTCCTTCAATTCAGCCAGAGATGGAACACTTAACACCTCCTCACTGATACCCGTAACCAGTTCATCCAACTCCTCAATCTCCAATCCATATTGTATCCTGTTCAAAAAGTAAGGAACGGCATAAGAATCAGGATTGTTTTTTATAAAATCTTTCTGAAGATTTAAAACGCCGTTGTACAGCTCCTGCACTTTTTTCATAAGTTGTCCGGCCTTTTCGGTATCTCCCGAATTTCCTGCACTCCTTGCCTGTTGATACAATCCAATATACTCTTCCCCTATCTCTCTTATCCGGGTATTTATCCTGTTATATTCGTCATGTGTTTTTGATCCGGCAACCCTGACATTTTCCAATGAATCTGCATGCCCTGTAACTGTTATTCCGGTATTCTCGACAAAAACAACTGTTTTAGGTTCCTCTCCCAAAATAGATATATAATAATCTTCCGGATATTTAACCTCACCTTTTAATATGGCCAACCCATCTTTAATCTCAGCTGTATCAACAGGAATCCAATCATTTCCATTCCTCTTTTCCAAAAGGATTTTACCCTGTGAGCCGGTAAGATTAACTTTTATCTCAAATCCATTATCTTTCTGCCTGTTACAGGCAAAAAAAGCAACTACTGTTACCAATAATAAATACTTCTTCACTTTACTGAATATTAAAAATAAATTTTGCACAAGATAGAAAATCATTAGAACAATTTGAAGACATTTATGTTCTCTTTAAAATGCCTTTCAGTTCTATTTTAAAATTTGATCAACATAAAAAATGAGTTACTTTTTTAAAACTGTCATATCAGGAAAAAGCTTTGAAGAGGTTTTAGAAACAGTTAAAGCCGGACTGGCTAAAGAGGGATTTGGAGTAACCGCAGATATTGACGTACAGAATATCTTCAAGAATAAAATCCATGTAAACTTCAGAAAGTACAGAATATTGGGAGCATGTAATCCGCATTATGCCTATTTGGCTCTTCAGCAGGAACCTCAATTAGGGGTACTTTTGCCATGCAATGTTGTTGTGCAGGAAAACCTTAAAGGTAAAATTGAAGTAGCAGCAATAGATTCAGTTATTTTAATGATGCCTGTCAACAACAAGATTGTAAAAGAGATTGCCGGAGAAATTCAAAAAAAATTAAAGAAAGTTATAGAAAATATCTCCTGATTATAAAGAGATTTTTTATTGGAAAAAGATAAACTTTTCTTTTACTTACACCGGAATTGATATACTTTCAATCTCTGTATTTAAGATATAAACCTCCGGCTGATCAGACGATCAATATTAATTATTTCCAAGCTGGTTTTTCAACCAGGCAGGCCTGTTGGTAGTTATACCGTAAACACCAATGCCAATAAGACGTTTGGCTTCAGCCGGGTCATCAATGGTCCATGAAAGAACATCAAGGCCTTTTGCTTTTGCAGACCTTACAATCTTTTTATCTATAACGGAGTAATGCAGATTAACTCCTGTAAGGCCGTTGCCGGCAACCTCTTTGATCTTCTTTTTAAGTACTGATTTATCTGAACTGAGCCAATAACATTTATTTCCCGGAAAAGCCTCTTTCGTATCTATAATTGTTTCCCACCCAAAACTTATAAACACCATTTGTTCCTCTTTACCGCTACTTGCAATACATTTTTTCAATTCGGGGATTATTTCGCTTCCGCACTTAATTTCCACAACAAGAATCTTTCCTTCAGGAACAGTTTCAATTATTTCTGATAAAAAAGGGATTTTTTCACCCTTAAACTGTTCTCCCTTCCATAAACCCGCATCAACCCGGCGCAGCCGGTCAGATGTAGTTGAACGGACAAGCAGATTGTCTTTATTCCCGGAAATCCTCTTAGTGTTGTTATCATGAATTACCATTATTTTATTGTCGCTCGACAGATAAATATCAATTTCAACTGCATCGGCACCAAGTTCCCATGCCAGCTGAGCAGAAGCAACAGTATTTTCAGGGGCAAGATAGGATGCACCCCTGTGAGCAATATAATATGGCTGGGCAAAAAGCCCCACGGACCAAATAGTCATTATTATAAAAATCAAAGATGTCCTCATATCATAGTTTTAAATTATGCGCAAGTTAAAAATTATTTTTAACTATTATTGTAAAAAATTATTACATAGCAAATGAGTAGAAAACAAAAGACAAAACCTGAAAATTCCAACGCTCCTTTAAATATATTTTTCAATAAAATATTAACAACTTTTTTGCTCTTAATATCTTATTTGCCTTTCAGTGTAATCTATCTTTTATCGGATTTGCTATATCTGATATTAAGCAAAATAATCAAATACCGGCGTAAAGTAATATTAGAAAACTTACATTATGCATTTCCTGAAAAATCAAATAGAGAGATCCGGATAATCATGAAAAAGTATTACAAGCATCTTTCAGACCTGATTTTGGAAACTGTAAAATTGCACACAATCAGTGAAAACGAACTAAATAAAAGATTAACTATTCACGGTCTGGATATGATGAACAGCTATTCATATAAAAACAAAAGTATCATCGTTCTTGCCATGCACCACAATAACTGGGAATGGGCAAGTTTTTTTCAGAAAATGTTAAATTACAGATTACTGATGCTTTATAGTCCTGTCAGGGGAAATAAAGTATTTGAAAAATTCCTTATCCACTCAAGAGAAAGATGGGGAGGCAAATGTATACCTGTTGATAAATCAGCAAGAGTTGTATTTGATATTAATCGTAATAATTCTCCTTCGGCACTATGGTTGGGTGCAGACCAGACTGCACCTGCTAATTCAAAGCTGTGGACCATATTTCTTAATCGTGAAGCTCCTTTTTTTTCAGGGCCTGAAAAAATTGCCGTTAAAACAGACGCCCCGATAATTTTTCAGAATACTAAAAAAAGAGGCAGAGGCAGATATGATATTTACTTTAGCACACTCATTGAAAAACCTTCTGCTGTTGAACCAAATGAAATAATATTAGCATATGTTCGCAAAATGGAAGAGATCATAAAAAATGAACCTGAATACTACCTGTGGTCTCATCGCCGTTGGAAACATAAAAGGCCTCCGGATATACCTCTTACCATATAATGTGCAAATCAGGCCGAGACTGTTTTTAATCCGATTATTGAAAGGATCAGCATTGTTATAAAAAAGAGTCTCCAAAAGTCTGCAGGCTCATTAAAAACCAGAATACCCAAAAGCACGGTTCCGGCCGCTCCTATTCCTGTCCATACGGCATAAGCTGTGCCAATTGGCAAGTGCCTGGTTACTTTTATCAATAAATATCCACTTATTGCAGCACATATTGCAAAACCGGCATACCACGAAGCAGCAATTAATCCGGAAGATTCTCTGGCTTTTCCAAGGCAAAATGCAAAACCAATTTCAAATAAGCCAGCTATAACTAAAAGTATCCAATTCATTTAAATAATTTTTCATTTTGTGGCGCAAAATAACAAACATTATTTAAATATATTTATCACTCCTGCAATTTAAAAATCTCAATATTTTTATAGCTGCCAATCTTCTTTTTAAGATACTCGCTAAACTCCTCCTTTTGGTATAACGTTGTATCGTTAATAATTAAATATTCAGCATTCCTGCCAATAAAACAGTCAAGTTGCTCTTTAATTGATTTCCCTTCCTGATATAATGAAGTGAACCCCTTTTGATCCATGAAATATAAAGAGATATTGGGTGACTGATCCGGTATACTTACAACAATATCATCCCGTTTTATCCCAATACTTCTTAAATATGGTTTAATGGTTTCATATGCTCTGAACTTAGATTCGTAATCCCAATGATACCAATCCCACTTATCAATTTCTCTTTCCGAAAGCAGCATCTGACTGACAAAACTATCTGTTAAATTATATTTCAATCTGACTTTTACAGTACTGTCACCCACTGAAAAAATCAAAATTAACAAAATCAGGGTTTTAGTTATCCATGAATTAAAAATTACTGTTAAATATTTTTTAAAAAAGATGACTAATGACAGATAAAGTGGCGGAATAAGTAAAAACAGTTCAATTAAATAGTAATCATGCACATCCAGATTTGCATACCACAAAAGCATATATAATAAAAGAGAAATTAATATTGAGATATTAAAAACCACTAAGTACCTGTTTAATTTTGTAATAACCAGGAGCATCAGAATAATTGAAATTCCAATAATAAACAGTATTCCGGGATTATATATAGTAAACATAATATTACCTGTAAACATATGCCAGGTTTTTAAAATCTCTTCCTTTCCCAATTCCCAAACAGGTCTTATTGTTGTTAAAAAATAAACCGAATTGCTTGATGCATTGTAGTTGCGTATAAATAGCAGCCATATAAACAGGAAAATGCAAGGTGTTAAAAGAAGTAATCCTTCCAGACGGAAGTCGTTAACAAATATCTTTTTTTTAAAATAACCTATCTTTTCTAAAAAGAACAAAATAAAAACCGGCACTACTCCTATAAACATTGTACTCCTTAAAAGCACTGACATTGTTGCAAAAAATGCAAACAGGGCAAGATATCTGAGTTTTTTATCCGTATAATATCTTACAAAAAAATACCAGCAAATAAATATTAAAGATAAAGCAGGAACATTTACCAGGAAATTGTTAGAATAAAAAGCTATCAGAGGAGAACTAAATATAAAAAGCGGTATAATAATTGCCGGAAAGCGGTAATTTATTATTTTGTAAATAGCTTTATACAAAATAATAAAGCCGGAAAAGCTCAGTAGAAGATTAACTAATCTGGCAGCAAAAGAGGATTGCCCTGTTATTTTCCAGATCAAAGCATCTATATAATATATAATAGGAAACTCGCCCACGCCTTTACCCCCTTCAGAATAGTTAAAATGCATCTTGGGTTCGAAGAAGTTCATCCCCTCTTTATAGTAGTTCAGTGCAATACTTAATCCGTCAGTTTGCCTCCACTGATGAATTGAATAGGGAGGTAACTCTATTATTCTGTGATATCCGTATAATAAAGAGATGACAACCAAAGCTGTCAAAAATATAGCGCTGCTATTTCTATTCATTATTATATTTTATATATTTTCATGAATCCCTCTAAGCAGTTGTTAGTGAATTCAATAATTTTGCCGCTGAAAATGGCGAGGCTTTGCAGGTTTATCCTGCCGCCTCACCATATGATCAAATTTACACTTTTTTATCATTTCCGGTTTCGGGTTGCCAAAAGTATTACAATAATAATTACAGACATAAAAAAAGTGTTGATAATTAGATTTTTAACCGGCAGGTTTTCATTTAAAGGCCACAAAATATTTAAAAGATACAATGTACCGGAACTTACCAGCCAACACAAAAAAAATGCAATCAAAATTTTGAATTTTTTCATACGTAAATTAATTTGTTGTTAATATTTATAACAGTTCCCAAATTTTCATTGCTTGGGCGTTTTAAAACGTCATGTAGATTCATACTATTAAAATTGTTTATTATTAAAGATATAGTATAGCTTGCTCGCATATGTTTTAATAATTCTCCCGGGGTCACGGTTAAAATCGAAATACCAGTTTCATACTCTCTGGCTTTAACTCAATAATCTGCTGTGCTTAATATGAAACTTAGGTCATTCCTATTCGTTTAATAAAGTTAGTGCAGCAGATGGAGCTTTTTCCAGAAAAAAATCATCTTATGTCATTTTTTCCCTTTTTTTGTTTCGGAACACTGAATTAGTATCAATTCAGTGTTCCGAAGTTATCAAGTACAAACTAACAATTCATTTAAAATTTTGTAATATTAATTACCATTCTACCACACCTGCAAAATTGCATTGCCTGCAGATCCGGAGATAGCTCCGCCAATTGCACCTACCGCCCAACCCGGAATCGCCAGAACTCCAAGAGTGACTGATCCTCCGATAACTGCTCCGCTTATGCCCCCTCCAATCCCATAAGCAACATCATTCTTACCCACTTCAGCCCAGTTGAACTGAGCCTTTTTAAATTTAATATCAGGGCCGAATTCATCAAACCACAAATCAAAATTGTTTGACCAGTATTGAAAAGAGTGACGCCCGATTGAAGTTGCACATAACAATATATGTTTTTCCTCCTCTGAACATTCAGAAATAATTTTCTTCTCAAGAGCCTCCAAAGAGGAGGTAACTTCCTGAATATCCCAAATATTTCCATTAAAAATTTCATCCATCTCGATCAGGATAGCCTTCTGATTGTGTGTCAGCAAAGCTTCAATTTCTGAAAGGCACACACTTGTCATTGTTGATGATTTCAAGTTATCCTTTAAGCAATCATTATAAAATATAAACGGCTTTTTTGATTCCTCCAATGCAATTTCCATCCCGGGTTCATCAAATAAATCACTCTTTTTTAAAAACTCACGAGTACCCTCCTCTACCAAATGGAGAAGTGCTTCCCCGGTTTTCATTTCAGGCTTACAATGTACTGTTTTTTCTTTAACATAATTAAAAACATAATCAATACCTCTATTATGAATAACACCAATCTGTTCATAATCAAAGAATGCAACCTCCTGCAGGGCTTCATCCCTGTCACATGCAATAAAAGAGACAAATAAAAATACAACCATCAGCAGTTGTGCGAAATTAAACTTAACAACTTTAATTTTCATATATTTGAGGGTTTTTGGAAAGACCTTCTTTAGCCTTTCCTGTTAAAATAAACTTCAAGTCTCTCTTTTTAATTATTAACGTTTTCGGAAGAATGAGACTCATTTTTTCTCCCGTAATTCAAAATCTACTCTGCTTCAATTGAGAACTACAATTAAGTATCACTATATATCCATAAAATAAAAATTAAAAGTTTATAAAAACATCAAAAGCATACCTTTTTCAAACGGGTGTTTACTTTAAATTATCCTGTAAACATCTGTTTAAAAAATAAAAGCCAATTCAAAATTAAACTTTCTCAGTCTAATAATTATGTATTGAAGCAAAAATGATTATTAAAATGCACTTATATGGAAAAATAGTTATCTCAATAAACTATCAAGTGATTTTTGGATCTCATTAAACCGGAATTTTTCAACTGTTTTCTGCTTTTTTTCTGCAATTTTATCAAGACACAGGTTCCCTATACTTCCTGCATGTGAATGTGTTATTTTTTTATCAGGTACAAACCGGCCATTTTCTACATCCTGAGCAACCTGCCTGTAGGCCTCTCTAAAAGGAGTTCCATTTAACACCAGCTTATTAACCTCCTCAACAGTAAATAGATAATCATATTTTCTGTCGTCCAATATAGCCCTGTTCACCTCAATATTTTCTAACACAAGTGAGGCCATTAACAGACAATCGTTTAACTCATCAAAGAGAGGCAGAAATAACTCTTTCAATATCTGTAAATCTCTGAAATATCCGGAAGGCAGATTATTAACCATAAGAATAAGCTGTCCGGGAACAGCCTGTATCTTATTGCACCTGGCCCTTATAAGCTCAATTACATCAGGATTTTTTTTATGGGGCATAATACTTGATCCGGTCGTAAATTCTGCCGGAAGAGTTATAAAATTGAAATTCTGACTATTAAACAGACAAATATCATAAGCAAGTTTTGAAAGGGTTGATGCAATATTGGCAAGCGCAAAAGAGACTATTTTCTCCATTTTCCCCCTGCCCATCTGAGCATAAACAGAGTTATAGTTCATATTTTCAAATCCTAACAGATCTGTTGTCATCTGTCTGTCAAGAGGAAATGAAGAGCCATAGCCGGCAGCAGAACCAAGCGGGTTTTGATTGACTATCCTGAAAGCTGCAAATAATAACTCCAGATCATCGGCAAGACTTTCTGCATATGCCCCAAACCACAATCCAAATGAAGAAGGCATTGCAACCTGCAAATGTGTATATCCCGGCATCAGTACCTCCTTGTGCTTTTCACTTTTTTGAAGCAGTATATCTGCAAGTTTATCAACGGAGGTCACTATATTTTTGATCCCATCACGGGCAAACAACTTCAAATCAACAAGCACCTGATCATTACGCGACCTTCCTGCATGAATCTTTTTGCCAATTTCACCTAACTCCTCAGTAAGCATAAATTCAATCTGTGAATGAATATCCTCTATACCCTCATCAATAACGATTTTTCCATTAACAGCTTTTTTATATAACCTTTTTAATGCCCCGGTCAAAACAATCAATTCTTCATTGCCGATCAACCCAATTGATTCCAGCATTTTAATATGTGCAACAGAACCCAGTATATCATATTCAGCAAGAAAGAGATCAAGCTCACAGTCTTTTCCAACCGTAAACCTCTCTATGGCTTTATTTACTTTTATCCCTTTATCCCAAAGCTTCATAAAGAATCAATCTTTTAAAATTTAAAAATTAATGCAAACTCCACTCACCATGGTAAAGTTAAAGACGCCAATTACCGTTTATACCGTTTTTTCAGTTCTTCAACAACATCTTCAATCCTGAAACCTTTCTCCGACAAAAGCACCATAAGATGATAGAGCAGATCGGCCGATTCATAAATAAAATTCTGATCATCTCCTGTAAGTGATCCTATCAATGTCTCCACAGCCTCCTCTCCTACTTTTTGAGCTATCGCCGCTACTCCTTTTTTAAACAATGAAGTTGTATATGAATCTTCCGGCATCTCTGCCTTCCTCCTCTCTATCAGATCTTGCAAATATGTGATAAATCCAATGCCTCTCTCCCTGTTCTCCTCAAAAAAACAGGTGTCTGCCCCCGTATGGCAAACCGGACCGGCAGGATCTGCTTTTAAGAGTATTGTGTCGTCATCACAATCTACAAGTAACTCAACAACATTTAAAAAATTACCAGACTCCTCTCCTTTTGTCCATAAACGGTTTTTTGTGCGGCTAAAGAAAGTTGCTTTCCCTGTGCAGATAGTTTTATCAAGAGCCTCCCGGTTCATAAATCCTGCCATCAACACTTTAAGGGTTGAAATATCCTGAACGACAACAGGTATAAGCCCATTCATCTTTTCGAAATTGAGCTGTTCACTATTTTTAAGCTCTTTCATAAATCCATTCTATTTTAACAGTTTTTGCTGGTATCAGGCCAGGTTGTACTCTTTGATTTCAACTAAGCTGATCTTACCTTCATAAATAGCCTTACCTGTAATCACTCCAAAAATATTCATCCCGGCCAACCTTAAAATATCGTTCATTACTGCAATTCCTCCGCTGGCTATTATTTTAATATCAGGCAACTCCTCTTTAATCTCCCTGTAAAGGTCAAATGAAGGCCCCGTGAGCATTCCGTCGCGACCGATATCAGTTGAAATTACTGTAGAAATCCCTTTTTTATGAAACTTTGAGATAAACTCAATCACAGGCAACTCAGTAACTTCCTGCCAGCCGTTTACTGCAATCATTCCTTCGCGGGCATCGGCGCCAAGAATAATTTTATCACTTCCATATTTTTCAAGCCATCTGAAAAATGTTTCAGGATCTTTGACTGCAATACTTCCACCTGTAACCATATCTGCCCCACAGTTAAAAGCAGTTTCAATATCTGCATCAGATTTAAGCCCGCCGCCAAAATCAATTATTAAATCAGTACCGGAAGCTATCTGCTCCAATATTTTGTAATTCACTATATGATTTGCTTTAGCCCCATCAAGATCAACTAAATGAAGTCTCTTTATTCCTGCTTCTTCAAACATTCCGGCTACTTTCAGAGGGTTATCGTCGTATACAATTTTTTTATTGTAGTCACCTTGTGAAAGGCGTACACATTTTCCTTCAATCAGGTCAATTGCAGGGATTATTTCTATTTTTTGCATCTCTTATTCAACTATCCGGTAAAACAAAAATTTATATAGATTCCAGAATCATTTTCAGTACTGTCTGGGCAGTGATCTCTCTATTGGCAGCCTGCTCAACAACTATTGAAGCGGGGCTGTCAATAACACTGTCAGTTACAATAACATTTCTTCTAACCGGCAAACAATGCATGAAATATGCATTATCAGTAAGTGCCATTTTTCTTTCATTTACGGTCCAGCTATAATCATTAGAAAGGATCTTCCCATACGAACTGTATGAAGACCAGTTTTTTGCATAAATAAAATCTGCATCTTTAAATGCTTTTCCCTGGTCATATTCAACTTTAGTATCCCCCATAAATTCAGGTGCAAGCTCATAACCCTCAGGATGTGTAACAACCAGCTCATAGTCAGTCTGTCTCATCCATTCAACAAATGAATTGGGGACAGCCTGTGGCAAAGCTTTGGGATGAGGTGCCCAGGTAAGCACTACTTTGGGTTGAGGCCGTACTTTATACTCTTCTATTGTCAACAGATCTGCAAAACTCTGCAATGGATGTCTTATTGCTCCTTCCATGCTTACTACAGGTACTCCCGAGTAAGTGACAAACTGATTCAGGATCTCCTCTGAATAGTCACTTTCCCGGCTTTCAAATCTGGCAAAAGCCCTTACACCGATAATATCGCAATACTTCCCAATAACAGGAATAGCTTCCCTTAAATGTTCAGGTTTATCGCCATCCATTTTGACACCCATTCCGGTTTCCAACTGCCAGCTATCTTTATTAACATTGAGAACCATTGTGTTCATTCCCAAATTTACAGCTGCCTTTTGTGTACTTAACCGGGTTCTAAGACTTGGATTAAAAAATATAAGCACCATAGTTCTTTTTTCCCCAAGATGTCTGAAGGCAAAACGATCCTTTTTGATCTGTAAAGCTGTTTCAATTGCTTTTTTCAGATCGGGAATATCTTTTACTGATGTAAATTTTTGCATTATATAAAAATTACGGACGTATTTGACCCTGCCCTTCAATTATCCACTTATAACTTGTCAACTCTTCAAGAGCCATAGGGCCTCTTGCATGAAGCTTTTGCGTACTGATGCCAATTTCTGCTCCCAAGCCGAATTGTGCCCCGTCGGTAAACGCCGTAGAAGTATTGGAATAAACAGACGAAGCATCAACCATCTTCCTGAAAGCCTCAATGCGTTCACTGTTTTCAGATATTATTGCCTCGCTATGTTTGGAAGAGTAAGTATTTATATGGCTGATAGCCTCATCAAAGGTGGCTACCGTTTTTACCGACATCTTAAGAGATAGAAATTCTGTACCAAAAGATTCTGCTGTTGCAGGCTTTAAAAGTTTCCCGGGATAAATACCGGCCAGCCCGGCATATGATTTTTCATCTGCAAATATAACTACTCCCGGTCCTGCAAGCTTTTCAGTTAAACTATTTAGTTCCGAGAGCCTGCTCTCATGAATCACAAGACAATCAAGTGCATTACAAACTGAAGGCCTGCGGGTTTTTGCATTAAAAATAATATTCCTGCCCTTTTCCGTATCACCAAATTCATCAAAGTAAGTATGACAAATACCTGCCCCGGTTTCAATAACAGGAATTATGGCATTCTCCCTTACAAAATTGATAAGCCCCTGGCTGCCTCTCGGTATTATCAGATCGATATATTTATGTGCTTTTAACATTTCATTTGTCTCTTCCCGGCCTGCCGGCAACAGGGCTACTGTATTTTCATCAATACCTGATTTCAGCAAAACCTTTTTTATTACCGTTACAATTGCATTATTTGAATAAACTGCATCGCTGCCACCTTTTAAAACACATGCATTACCCGACTTCAGACATAAAGAAAACACATCAAGGGTAACATTGGGACGAGCTTCATAAATGATCCCTATAACTCCAAAAGGCACTGATACCTTTTTAATCAACAATCCGTTTGGCCTTACTGTTTCTTTTAATATCCGGCCTGTCGGACAGGGGAGCCCTGCAACATTTCTTGTATCATTTGCAATTCCTTTAATTCTCTCGACGGTCAGCTTAAGCCTGTCATATTTAGGATCCTCCGGATCCATCCTGTCAAGATCTTTTTTATTCTCCTGAAGAATAAAATCTGTTGCTTCCTCAATCTCGGAAGCAACTTCCAACAATATGGAATTTATAACAGAATCATCTGTAAGATTAAGCTTTCTTGAAGCTTCAAGAACACTTTCAAGTTGTTTCTCTATCTTCATATCATCCTATTTAATATCATTTAATAAATTTAGCTCTTTATATCCATTTAATTATAAAAATCGATTGCTGAACAGTAAAAAATTAACAGCTATTCTGAGCTTTTTTTTCTTAATTTTTCTATATACAAATAATCATAATGCACCAAAGCCTTCTGTCTCTTCGACTGTTTTTCGATTTCCAGTTTGTCTGACCCGAAGTTTGCTTTTCCCAGGCCTATATAGTTTCCCTTTTCATCAATTATTCTTATCAGGTCGCCTTTTTTAAACTCATTATCTACACTTATCACTCCCACCGGCAAAAGGCTTGCAGCTTTGTCTGAACAAAGAGCAAGAGCTGCTCCCTCATTTATGGTAACTTCAACCTTTGCAAATCCGTCAGAATAGGCAATCCACTTTTTTACACCACTTGATACTTTTTTACCGGGTTCAAAATGGGTATGTTCAGAAAATTCACTATTCTCTAACAGATCAATTAAAACATTTTCTCTTTTCCCGTTTGCAACATGAACACTAATACCTGAATTGGCAAGTTTCCTGGCAATTTTAAATTTTGTGGCCATTCCTCCCCTGCCTAAACCGTTTTGCCCTTCGGTTTCAGTATTAACATCTTTTATCTCATCAGGAGTAATAGTATGTATCAATTCTGCATCTTCAAATTTTGGATTGGTATTATAAACACCATTCACATCAGTTAACAGGATTAATGCTTCAGAATCAGCCATTGAAGCAATCAGTCCCGATAACTCGTCATTATCGGTAAACATCAATTCGGTTACAGAAATAGTGTCATTTTCATTCACTATCGGTATTACCTTATTCTCAAGCAGTGTGGTCATACAATTCTTCATATTCAGATAATGTCTCCTGCTTGAAAAATTCTCTTTGGTAGTCAACACTTGTGCACATACCAGCCCGTGTTCATTAAAAAAATCAGAGTATCTGCTGATAAGTTTAACCTGACCAAGAGCTGCCCATAACTGGCGCCTGGATACAGAATCTGTTTTTTTAACCGGTTCCAATACTGCTTTGCCTGCAGCCACAGCTCCCGACGAAACCAATATCACTTCAACTCCGCGTTTATGCAGATATGCAATCTGGTCAACCAGATGGGCTATCCGCGCAACATGAAGTGTACCGTCTCTGTTTGCAAGTACATTACTTCCAACTTTAACAGTAATTTTCGTATATCTGAGCTTCATAAATCCTTTTCCTGTCTTACTTATTTTCAATTTTTTTATAAGCTGCTTTAACTCCTTTTATCAGTGATGAGCTAAAACCCTCATACTCCATTTCATTCAAACCTGTTATCGTAACACCTCCCGGAGTAGAAACTTTATCAATTTCAATTTCAGGATGGTTACCCGACCTCAAAATCAATTCTGCAGCTCCTTTTACGGTCTGAGCCACAATATAAGCGGCTTCAGTAGCATCAAAACCAATTTCAACACCTCCCTCAACAGCTGCCCTGATAAATCTTAGTGCAAATGCAATCCCGCATGATGACAAAACAGTTGCTGCAGGCATCAGTTCCTCGGCTATTTCAATTGATTTTCCTAAATTATTGAATAGTGCCATAACAAGTTCCAAATCCTTTTTTCCTGTTTCATTTCCTGAAATGGAAGTAAGCGATTGTTGCAAAGCAACTGCAGTGTTAGGCATAACCCGAAAAACAGAAATATCATCTCCACATATTCCTGCCAGTTCAGACAGGGTAATACCTGCAGCTATCGATATAAGGATTTTCCCCTTAACAAGGGCAGGCTTAATCTCATGAAGCACCTTTGCCACCAACAATGGTTTAACTGCAATTATTATTATACCGGCATTTTCGGCTGCATCAAGATTATGCCGGACAATAGTCACCCCTGAATCTTTTAATTCGGCAGAAACATTTTCATTGATATCAAAAATTAAAATATCAGCCGGGGAAACAAATTCTGACCTGATCAACCCGGCAACAATTGCCCTACCCATATTGCCAACACCGATAACAGCTATTTTTTTATTTTCCATTTTAAATTCCTTTAATATGAGTATTTACATAACTTCACCAAAGGCTTTCAGAAACACATCAATATCCTGCACCGATATAGAAAGGGGAGGCAGCAAACGAATAACATTCTGACCTGAAAATCCGGTAAAAATATGGTGATCAAATAACAGTTTTTCTCTCAGCTCCTTCACGGGAAAATCAAATTCAAACCCGATCATCAATCCCCTGCCCCTGATTTCAACAGCAGGTGTAATCTCTTTAACCTTCTCAATAATATAGTTGCCAATCCGGGCTGCATTATCGACAAGGGCTTCTTCCTTTATAATATCCAACACAGCTATTGCAGCTGCACATGCCAGATGGTTACCGCCGAATGTTGTGCCCAACATCCCTTTCCATGATTCTATTTCAGGATTTATTATTACTCCCCCTACAGGAAAGCCATTACCCATACCTTTTGCCATAGTGATAATATCAGGTCGTACAGAAGTGTACTGGTGAGCAAAAAACTTACCGCTCCGGCCATAACCCGACTGAATTTCATCAAGGATTAAAAGAGTGTCATATCTTTTTGTTAGTGCCGACAGCTCCTCCAAAAAATTGTCATCAGGAATATTTATCCCACCGATACCCTGTATCCCTTCAATAATGACGGCAGCAACAGTTCCCGTTTTCAGCTCTTTTTCTGTCCGGCTTATATCATTCATGGGAAGGATAACTGCATTTTCTGTTTCATTGAAAGGAGCAACTATTTTCGGATTATCAGTTAAGGCAACTGCTGCCGAAGTTCTTCCATGAAATCCCTTCCGGTAACTGACCACCTTTCTTCTTCCTGTAACAAAAGAGGCCAGTTTCACGGCATTTTCATTTGCTTCAGCGCCCGAATTACATAAAAACAGGTTATAATCAGGATACTCGGATAATTCTCCCAATTTTTCAGCTAACTCCTCCTGTAAAGGATTAATAACTGAATTACTATAGAAACCTATTTTTTTCAATTGCCCGGAAATCATTGACACATAGTGAGGATGTGTGTGCCCGACAGAGATCACGGCATGTCCGCCATAAAGATCCAGATATCTGTTTCCATCCGAATCCCATACATAACAACCGCTGGCTTTTACGGGTGTTATATCAAAAAGATTATACACATTAAGAAGTTTCATCTGATTTTTTAAAATGCTACTGATTTTAACAATAATCCTGATCTTTCGTCAACTCCAAATATAAGATTCATATTTTGAACAGCAAGTCCGGATGCACCTTTAATCAAATTATCAGTAATACTTATAACTACTAAATTTTCACCATGTTTCTCAAGATAGAGGATAGCCTTATTGGTGTTAACAATCTGTTTAAGAGATGGATTTTTATCCGACACTGTAACAAACGGGTGAGTATCATAATAACTCCTGTACATTTCCACTGCCTGATCCAATGATCCAGAAAACCGGGTATAAAGTGTAACAAAAATCCCGCGGGCATGATTACCCCTTACAGGCACAAAGCAAAGGTCCCCGGGGTGTCCGGGTTGTAACTGTTCCAGACTTTGCAATATTTCGGCCTCATGCTGATGACTAAATATTTTATATGCGGATATATTCCCGTATCTCCAGCTAAAATGGGTTGTTTCAGTAGGTTTTTGCCCGGCACCGGTTGATCCTGTAACAGCATTTACATGAATATCACCAATAATCATTTTTTCTGCTGCAAGCGGTAAAAGAGCCAGCTGAATCCCGGTAGCAAAGCAGCCGGGATTGGCAATCTTCTTTGCACTCTTAATATCTTCACGGTTAAGTTCAGGCAATCCGTATACAAATTCATTACCTTCTCTTTTAATCCGAAAATCATGACTCAGGTCAATAACTTTTAACCTTTCAGGCAAGACATTGGAGTTTATAAACTCCTTGGATTTTCCATGCCCCATACATAAAAAGAGAATATCTGCCAGCTCAACCGGATAATCCGGAATAAACTTAAGACCGGTATCTCCTAACAGGTCAGTATGAACATCTGCAATATAATTACCTGCATTGCTTGAACTTTGTACAAAAACTATTTCCGCTTCAGGATGATTCAGCAAAATCCTTAATAATTCACCGGCAGTATAGCCGGCTCCTCCAATTATACCTGCTTTAATCATTCTACTAAATTATGATGTAAGATTATTTACTGTTATATGTTTAATGGTACGAATTAATAATTTAACTTTTTATTCATCGTATAATATACTTTAAGCGGATTAGCAAGAATTTTTGTAAATCCTTTAACATCTTCTGCAGTCCATGCTTTTACTGTCTCGCCATAATCCCCAAATCCGGAGTTCATAAGGTCATTTTCAGATTCAATGCCCTGCAATTCAAAAGTGTAAGGAATAAGCTTAACATAGACCTTCCCATTTACATTTTGTTGGGTATCTTCCAAAAACGATTCAATATTTCTCATCACCGGCTCAAAATACATTGCCTCATGAAGAAGCATTCCGTACCAATTTGAAAGCTGCTCTTTCCAGTAAGCCTGCCATTTTGTAAGAGTATGTTTTTCAAGCAAATGATGTGCTTTTATAATTATCAACGGTGCAGCTGCCTGAAATCCTACCCTCCCCTTAATTCCAATTATGGTATCTCCCACGTGTATATCCCGGCCAATGGCATAATCAGAAGCTATCGATTCAAGAGTACCGATTGCCTCTACAACATTTACAAAACTCTTATTGTCGATTGAATTCAGCTCTCCTCTGGCAAACCCCAGTTCAACAATCCTTTCTCCCTCTGCTTTAAGTTGATTAGGGTAAGCCTGATCAGGCAACGGCAGCTTTGAAGTGAGAGTCTCTTTACCACCTACACTGGTCCCCCAGATACCTTGGTTTAAAGAATATTGCAATTTTTTAAAATCATCTTCAACTCCATGCTTCTTCAAATATTCAATTTCCTGCTCCCTGCTGAGCATCATATCTCTGATAGGGGTTATAATTTCAATTTCCGGGGCCATTATCTGAAATGTAAGGTCAAATCTCACCTGATCATTACCTGCTCCCGTGCTTCCATGAGCTATATATCCCGCTCCAATTTCCTTTGCATAATTGATTATTGCAATAGCCTGAAAAACCCTCTCTGAACTTACGGAAACAGGGTATGAATTATTTCTCAGAATATTGCCGTATACCATATACCGTATACACTTCTGATAATATTCTTGTGTAATATCAAGTGTAACATGTTTTTTAGCTCCCAGGCTATATGCTTTTTTTTCTATGCTTTCCAGATCAGACTGTGTAAATCCACCCGTATTTGCAATAGCAGTATATACATCATAACCTTTCTCTTCTTTAAGATATTTAACGCAAAATGAGGTGTCAAGCCCACCACTGTATGCCAATACTAATTTTTTATTCATCCCGCTTTACTCTCCAGATTATATTTTTTAAATCCATTTTTAGGTTTCAATTTTTGAATAACATCCAGCAAACTTCTTTTCCTGATACCGTTCCCGTTTTTTGCAGTTTCCCAGGCCGGATCATAAAGCATTGCTGTACAAAGGCATTTTGTACGGTTCATCCTTTCAAGTATATCATAATTAACACAACCTTTACATCCGTTCCAAAACATATCATCGTCAGTCAGCTCTGAAAATGTAACAGGCCTGTACCCCAATTCATGATTGATCTTCATAACTGCAAGTCCGGTAGTTAAACCAAAAATTTTAGCATTCGGATATTTTTTGCGTGATAATTCAAATGCCTTTTGCTTAATCTTTTTAGCCAGGCCATTACCCCTGTATTCAGGCACGACAATAAGCCCGGAGTTAGCCACAAAATTTTTATTTCCCCAGGTTTCAATGTAACAAAACCCTGCAAACTTGTCATCATCAAGAGCAATAATTGCTTTCCCTTCCCTGATCTTATCAAAAAGATATTCATAAGTGCGACGTGCTATTCCCGTGCCTCTCTGTTTTGAAGCCATGTCGATTGCATCATTAATCTCATCCACATACTTCACATGCTTATCTGAAGCCACAACCACCTTAATCTTCATTACTGTTTTCATTAATGTAATTTATCTTTCAATTTTGGCATAATCGATTTCAATGCATTTAATAAATCATTTTTCGATGTTCCTTCCCGCCTGACTATCAATATTGTATCATCGCCGGCAACTGTTCCCAATATTTCATATGGATTTGCACTGTCTAAAACAGCCGCAAAACTGCTGGCATAGCCCGGCAAAGTCTTCATAACTGCAAGATTCCCCGAATAGGTCAACCCTTTAAAACCTTCAGCAATAAAACTATCAGCAGTTACCTCTGAAACTGTTTCATTTTTATCTATTTCAGGAATAATATATATATAACCTTTTACAGAATGCGGCATCTTGGCTACCTGCAAATATTTAAGGTCTCTCGACAAGGTAGCCTGTGTTAATTCATATCCTTTTATTCTCAAGGCCGACAACAACTCTTCCTGATTCCTGATATTTCCTTTCGATATTATTTTTCTTATTTCAGCCTGTCGCGAAGCCCTGTTTTTCATACATAAATTAATTATTTTCAATAGTATCCCGATTTGGCAACCATATCTCTTATTATGGATATTTATTCATTAGTCAATGCAAAATTATACATTATTTTTAATCTGAAAGGATTAAAAGTAAAAAATTACTGATTTTACATTAAAAAATTATTGATTAAAAAGGAGATGGGGTATAAACGCAAAACGCCCGGTAAAAAACAGGAGGTAATTTATTTATGCCTGAAAAAATGCAAGCACTTCAAATAATAACTTTAATTAAGGACTATCTTGAATTTCATCAATTTATAACCATCTGATTTAAATGATTTCAAGAGGATCAGATAGTCATATGCCTTAATATTAACATTCCAGACTATATATTTTTCGTCTGAAAATGTCATTTTTTTTCCTTTGTCCCCGTCCATTTACTTATGCTTTACAAATTGAATATTAAAATAGTCATGAAACAAAAATTATGCCATATAAGCTTTATTGGCCAATATCACACTTTATTTATTTCTTAACTATAATTTAACCCTGTTTGCAGCTTTTGTTTTAAGCAAAGAGATCTGCAAAACATCATAAATGGTATTAACAAATCTGAATTCAAGCCCCTTGATATATTCAACCTTAATTTCTTCCAGGTTTTTCCTATTTTCGGCCGATAAGATTATCTCAGATATTCCGGCTCTTTTGGCTGCAAGTATTTTCTCTTTTATACCCCCTACGGGAAGAACCTTTCCTCTCAATGTTATCTCTCCGGTCATAGCCAGGCTCTTTTTTATCTTACGCCCGGTAAATGCCGATGCCATTGATGTAACCATTGTAACACCGGCAGATGGACCATCTTTGGGAATTGCTCCTTCCGGCACATGAACATGAACATTCCAATTACTGAAAATTTCAGGATCAAGGTCAAGGTCTTCTGCATGAGACTTAAGATATTCATGAGCCAGCATGGCTGATTCCTTCATCACATCTCCCAAATTTCCGGTAAGAGTGAGTGTACCTTTCCCTTTACTCAAACTGGACTCAACATATAATATCTCTCCTCCGGTAGCTGTCCATGCAAGCCCCGTAACAACCCCGGCAAATTCATTCCCCTGGTAAATCTCCTTTGTATATTCAGGCACTCCAAGGTATTCACGGATATTTGCTTTGGTAACTCTTTTACTATACTCCTCTTCAAATGCAATCTTTTTTGCAATCCGCCTTATTACTCCGGCAATTTTTTTATCAAGCTCTCTCACTCCCGACTCTCTGGTATATCCATCAATTATCAATTCGATAATCTTTTCGGAAAAAACAACATCTCCTTTTTTAAGTCCATGATTTTCGAGCTGTTGCGGTATAAGATGACGTTTGGCAATCTCAATTTTTTCCTCTACCAAATATCCGCTGACTTCAATCAATTCAAGCCTGTCGCGCAAAGGCGGGGCTATAGTGTTCAAAGTATTTGCGGTTGTTATAAACATTACCTTTGAAAGGTCATAATCAATCTCCAAATAATTATCATGAAATTCAGTATTCTGCTCCGGATCAAGTACTTCCAAAAGGGCTGAAGCAGGATCACCATGAAAATGCTTTGACACCTTGTCTATTTCATCAAGTACAAAAACAGGATTTGATGATTTGGCTCTTTTAATATTCTGAATAATCCTGCCCGGCATGGCACCTACATAAGTTTTCCTGTGTCCCCGGATCTCAGCCTCATCACTTAATCCGCCAAGACTCATCCTTACATATTTCCTGCTGAGAGCCCGGGCAATCGATTTGCCCAAAGATGTCTTTCCGACTCCCGGAGGACCATAAAGGCAAAGTATAGGAGATTTCATATCTTTTTTAAGCTTCAGTACTGCAAGATGTTCCAAAATGCGCTCTTTCACTTTTTCCAATCCGTAGTGATCTTCATCAAGTACCTTTGAAGCATTTCTCAGGTCAAAATTATCAACACTGTATTCATTCCAGGGTAGATCTGTCAAGGTCTGGCAAAAAGTATACTGAACCGAATACTCTCCGGCGGCAGGATTCAATCTGCTTAGCTTGGCAACCTCTTTTTCAAAAAATTTTGCAACTTCCTTATCCCACTTTTTATTTTTTGCCTTTTTTTTCAGTTCATTTATCTCCTGATCAACAGGATTCCCCCCCAGTTCATCCTGTATGGTCTTCATCTGCTGATTAAGCATAAACTCGCGCTGTTGGCGATCCATGTCTATTTTTACTTTCTTCTGTATATCATGCTTAAGTTCAAGCATTTGAACTTCTTTAACAAGATAAGCGATTGCCTGGATTCCCCTCTCCTTCAAACTATCTGTTTCCAATAGATTCTGTTTATTTTCTACATTTAAATCTGTATTGGAACAGATAAAGTTGATAAGGAAGGTTGAATTTTCAATATTTTTTACAGCAAATGTTGCTTCCGGAGGCAAGTTAGCCGAAAATTGAGCAATTTTTATGGAAAGGTCTTTTAAAGAGCCCACAATAGCACTAAATTCAGTATCATCCGAAGGAGATATCTCATTTAAAGGTTCAACCGAAGCTTTATAATAAGGCATGACCCCAACAAAATCCTTTATAACACATCTTCTCTTCCCTTGTATAATAACTGAAGTAGATCCATCAGGCATCTCAAGGATTTTAAGAATTTCCCCAACAGTACCGATAGTGTATAATTCATCTGTTCCGGGATCATCTACGGTATAATCTTTTTGTGCAAATGTGCCAAGCAACTTACTTCCTTTATAAACATCCTTTATCAGGCGCAATGATTTTTTTCTCCCAACAGTTATAGGTAATACGACCCCGGGAAATAAAACCGTGTTGCGCAGGGGCAGTATCGGCAAGATTTCCGGAACTTCAATATTTTTCAGTTCTTTATCGTCACCATCTGCTATTATAGGTATATAATCAGAATCGTCATTAATTGCCCTGCTGAAAAAAACATCCTTAAATACTAAATTTTTTCTTTTACCCATATAATTATAATTTCTGTCAATATGTCTGAAAATATCCTTCAAAAGGCCAGATACATATAAAGACAATTGTCATGCCATACCTAACAAAGCAATATCGGTACATGTTTAAATTTAAGACAATATTGACCAAAAAATAAGCCCCTGTTCGGGGCTTATTACCTTTAAGTTAAATAATTATTTCTTTCTGTTTTCCATATGTTTCCCATACCGGCTCATGAATTTATCAACCCTTCCGGCAGTATCTACAAGTTTAACCTTTCCTGTATAAAACGGATGTGAAGAGCTTGATATCTCAAGTTTGAAAAGTGGATATTCAACACCATCTACCTCAACCGTCTCTTTTGTTTCAACTGTTGAGCCGGTAATAAACGTATAGCCGTTAGACATATCTTTAAATGCAACCAATCTGTAATTCTCGGGGTGTATACCTTTTTTCATGGCTAATAAATTTTTATTTTTCTATAATTAAAAAAGTTTTCAGGAAAAAAGCAAGCCGCCTTTTCCTTTATTACTTTAAATACTGATTTTATAACAGGGCTGCAAAATTAAAGAATATTATTTATAATTTCAAAAATGTCAATTCGTTTTATGCTTTATTTTTTTTAGTGGCATCCTCTGCCGATATTATCGGTGCTCTTACAAATGGTTTATTCCTGTCAAAAAGATATCTCATAGTATAATGAGTTTTAACTTTTTTACCGCCAACCGACTCATAAAGAGATACAATCTTGGGATTAAAATCACCGGCCCAGGACAACTCCATCTCTTTGTACCATCTTTTTTTATACATAACCGGTCTTAAATACCAAAAAATTGCTGCTTCAATGCCTGATCTTTGAAACTTCGGAACTATCCCAATTATAAGACTTCTTGTTCTGGTCATTGTTTTGCGCCATTTCAACCACAACACTTTGGGAAAGTTTAAATATGTAATCCTGCCTTTCAGCTTTGCAAGAATTTGATTAAAGTCAGGCACCATTACAAATAGTGCAATGGGTTCTTTTTCATGATAAGCAAACCAAATAAACTCCTCTTCAATTAAAAATCTTGCCTCCTCAATAAATTGATAAAGGTCATCTTTATCAATGGGTCTGAAATGTTTATGAAATCGCCATGCATTATTATACACATATGCAAAATCATCAATAAACTTCTCTTTTTCCTTCCATGAAAAATGTTTGAAACTGTAATGAGACTTCTTTGCCACCCACCCGGCAACATTCCAAAAACGATCAGGAAGCTCAGGCAAAGTAGTATCAAGATGATAGCTAAACTGTTTGAAATAGATTTGAAATCCATAATTTTTAAACAGATCAACATAATATGGAGGATTATACGGCATTCCGAATCCCTGCGGCATAAATCCCTCATAAAGAAGTCCCCAATTAATATAATTTTCACCAAAATTGACAGGGCCATCCATTGCCTCCATACCTTTTGATTTCAGCCAATCACGTGCAGCATCAAATAGTATTGCTGCAGTCTCCGGGTCATTAACAGATTCAAAAAAACCACAACCGCCGGTTGGTTGTTCATAAGTAGCAGCTTTATTCAGATTATAAAAAGCTGCAATGCGACCGACCGGCCTCTTTTTATCCAATAACACCCATCTGATGGCTTCACCATTTTTAAAAGAGGAATTTTTAACCGGATTAAATATATTCTCAACCATTCCGTACAAAGGGCAAATCCAATCAGGATCATTTTTATAAATAATGTGAGGAACCTTATGAAACAAATTTCTGGTTTTCCGGCTTGTTACTTCGATTAGCTGCATATGGTCAACTTTTTTTATTTAATAATTTGTGCCCTGACAAACTCTTTCTTTCTGTCAAACAGATAACGAAGGGTTAAATGCGTGAGAGTGCGATGAGCTCCAAAAGATTTAAAAAGCGCATTCATTCCGGGATTAAAATCCCCTACCCAACTCATCTCCATGTCATTATACCATGGTCTTTTCAGCATAACCTGCCTAAGCTTATAAAATATGCCTGACTCAATCCCCAGTTTCTGAAATTGAGGTACAACACCTAAAACTATCACTCTGCATCTGGAAATTACATTTCTCTTTTTGTAATACAAAAATTTAGCAATATTGACCAAATTCATATTTCCGGATCTCAATTTACTAATAATTTGGTTAATATCAGGTATCATCATATAAAAAGCAACCGGATTGCCTTTATGATAAACATACCAAATAAACTCCTCCTCCAATATCATCTTTGCCTGCCGGATCATCTCTTCCAACTGCTCAATACTAGCAGGTTTATAATTGCTGTGCCCTGACCAGGCAAGTTCGTGTATCTTAACAAAGTCGCGTATATACTTATCTTTATTTTTAAAGGTGAAATGCTCATATGTATAATCCGGTTTCTTTGCCACCCAGGCTGCTATTTTCCAAAATCTGTCAGGAAGATCGGGATTGGTAATGTCCCTGGAGTAACTAAATTGTTCATAAAATGTCTTACAGCCATACTCTTCCAATAACTTTTGATAATATGGCGGATTATATTGCATCCCAAATGTCATAGGGTTAAATCCATCAGCCAAAAGTCCCCAAAAGAAAAAATTCTCACCGAAATTAACCGGCCCGTCCATTGCCTCCATTCCATTTTCTTTGAGCCAATCCCTGGCTGCATCAAGAAGCATAAAGGCTGCTTCCTTATTATCAACACACTCAAAAAAACCAAAACAGCCGGTCGGCTGCTCATAAACCGAAGAGTAGTCGCTATCATAAAAAGCTGCTATCCTGCCAATATACTTGTCGCCATCTTTTAGAACCCAACGTTTTGCATCGCCATTTTCAAATTTACTGTTTTTAAGCGGATTAAATGTATTCTCAATCATAGGGCGAAGGAAAGGAATATAATTTGGGTCCCCCTTATAAATTCTTTCCGGCACATTATGAAATTCCTTTACCATTTTTTTGCCGGCAACTTCTATAACTTCCATAATAACTCTTTAATAACAGCCGAAAATAGCATTTTATAAGCTAAATTTATCAAAATTACTATTTGAAATGGGTTATTTTTATGCTTCCATATTTATCCTGAACAATCCCGAATGTTTTATTTATAATCCACGGTATTATTATTTATTTTTGCATTTTATTATAATCATTGATAATGGCACAAAAACTTTCTACCCCAAAAGGGACCCGCGACTTTTTACCTGCAGAGGTAATAAAAAGAAACTTTATTTTTAATACCATTAAAGAAGTTTTTATGCTTTTCGGATTCCAGGCAATTGAAACTCCTGCAATGGAAGATTTATCAACCCTGTTAGGAAAATATGGCGAAGAAGGAGATAAACTGCTGTTTAAAATTCTCAATTCAGGAGATTATCTTTCAAAGCTGAGCAATGAGCTGTTATTGTCAAAAGACCTTAATAAAATAACCGGGGAAATATCCGGCAAAGGGTTAAGATATGACCTGACTGTTCCATTTGCCCGTTTTGTAGTTCAAAATCAAAATGAGATAGTATTTCCTTTCAGAAGATATCAAATACAACCTGTCTGGCGCGCTGACAAGCCTCAAAAAGGGCGTTACCGTGAATTTTTCCAGTGCGATGCAGATATTATTGGCAGTAACAGTATATTAAACGAAGCTGAACTGGCTCAAATAATTGACGAAGTCTTTAACCGGTTAAAGATCAAGGTTATTTTAAAAGTCAACAATAGAAAAATCCTGGCGGGAATTGCTGAAATAATAGGAGAAAAAGAGAAGATCACCGATATCATGGTTTCACTTGACAAAATTGAAAAAATTGGAAAGGATGCAGTTATAAGGGAACTTGCAGCAAAAAATATCTCAAAAGGCGCAATAAAAAAATTAGAGCCTCTGCTATTGCTTAAAGGTTCCAATGAATCCAAGCTTAAACAACTTGAAAATATCCTGAAAACTTCTGAAACAGGATTAAACGGATTACAGGAAATTGAAAAATTTTTCGGCTATGCAAATGTAGCGAAACTAAAAATGAAAATAGAATTTGACCTTACTCTTGCCCGCGGACTAAACTATTATACCGGAGCTATTTTTGAAGTTAAGGCTGCAGGAGCTGACATAGGAAGTATTTGCGGCGGAGGACGCTATGATAATTTAACCGGCATATTCGGCATGCCGGGAGTTTCAGGAGTGGGAATATCATTTGGGGCAGAACGAATATATGATGTTTTACAACAATTTAAACTTTTCCCGAAAAATTCATCAGAAAACAGCAAAGTCCTATTTGTCAATTTTGGAACAAAAGAAGAGGCGTACTGCCTCCCTATTTTAAAAAAGGTGCGCGAAAAAGGGATTAATGCTGAAATATATCCCGATAATGCCAAAATTAAAAAGCAAATGAGTTATGCAAATAAAAAAGAGATATCTTTTGTCATTCTGGCGGGTGAATCAGAAGCTGCTTCCAACACAGTGACTGTAAGAAATATGCAAACCGGGGAACAGCAAACTATAAACTCTGAGGCACTACCCGAAGCTCTTTTAAAATATTTACATGGAGACTGACAAATACTTTTCAATATTCCCGATAAACATCTTTTTAGTATCCTCTTTTGAACGGGCTATGCCTGACATCATGACAGGCTTACCATTAACCGGAATATATAGAAACGCAGGTATCCCGCTTATCCCAAAAACAGATGCAAGTTCTATTTCAACCTGTGTGTCAATCTTGTAAACATAGATCTTTCCACTATACTCCTTTGATATCTCATCTAATATGGGAGATGCTATTTTACACGGTCCGCACCAATCTGCATAAAAATCAATAATAGCAGGTTTATCGCCTTTATAAACCCATTGCCCGGGAGACGACTGATAATCCCAAACCTGCTTTAAAAAAATATCTTTGGTGAGATTGATTGATCCGCTCTGATCTGCCAATATTGGCATATTGTTTTGAGAAACCGTACTCTTTTTAGTAACATCCTGGCTCTCCTTAACTTTTGCCTGACTTGAATTACATCCCTGTAACAAAAAAAATGCAACTACAATTAATAAAACAATCTGCTTCATTTCAATTTCTTTTTTAAATTATGCAAAATAAACCTATTTAAGTTAATCCTCTTCTCTAAACCCTTATATTTTTTATCATATAGCTTGCTCGCATCTGTTTTAATCATCACCTTGGGTCCCGGTTTTAATCGGGATGCTCGCTTTATACCTCAAAATCTCTTACCCTTACGCAACCGTTACAATAAAGTTTTCATCATATATTAAATGAAAACAAAAAGTGAAAAAATAAGTTCAAATAAAATAAAAGACTATGATGAAAAAATATTTTTTTATAATTTTTATAACTCTTGCGGTTATTATCTCCGGTTGCCTTGATGACGATGGTTATTCACTTGACCGGATGTGGGTCGGGTTTGGCATGATCGAACAAGTTAAATCAGATCCACCTGAATATAAAATCATTATGGATAATGGCAAAATTTTAATTCCTGTTGCTTCAAATTATAATTATCCATGGTACTACTCTAACGAAAACAACAATGAATCAAGACTGAAAACAGGCGACAGGGTACTGATCAATTATACTGTTATTGGTGATAATGCAAGCGATTCGGAAGAAGCAACAAAATATTACGTTAAAGTCAATTCGACAAAAAAAATACTTTTGAAAGGCATTCTTGACATAACTGCTGAAAATCAAGACAGTATTGGAAATGACCCGATTATTGTACGTGATTGCTGGCAAACTGACAGTCTGTTAAATTTTGAATTAAAATATTGGGGCCGATACAAGATTCACTATATTAATCTTGTAAAAGAGCCGGGAGAGCTGACAGAAAGCGATCAGCCGGTTGAATTGGAGCTTAGGCATAATAAAAATGATGATATTGACGACTATCTATATTCAGCTTTTGTCTCATTCAGCCTTAATGAGCTTAAAATAGCGGGACTTGACTCATTGCGGTTTAAAGTAACTTCGACCGGTTACGATGGAGATCTCTATAAATATGAAGGGGTTTTCCATTATGATAAAAACAATTAATTAAACAATGTTTCTAAAAAGGCGTCACAATGTGACGCCTTTTTTATTTCATTTTACCCTATTTTCTAAAATACTCTTTATTTTAGCCATAATTTTTAAACTTTTATAATCACTTCTGAAAAATGCAACAAATACATGCAGGCTTTATTGGTGCGGGAGGAATTGCCATATCTCACGCATATGCAACACAAGCAATGAAATTCTACTATGCCAATGCACCGGAGGTAATATTGGAGTCGGTTACCTCGGCACGGCAGGAAAGCCGCACACGATTCGCACAAAAATATGGCTTCTCCTCAACCCAATCGATAGATCAATTTATAAACAACAAAAAAATTGAGTCAGTTTTTATTCTTGGTCCCAACAATATTCATTTTGAACATTTTCAAATGGCACTCAATATGCCGGGGATTAAATCCATATATTTAGAAAAACCTGTTTGTTCCACTGAGGAAGAAGAGATAAAAATGAAAAAACTATTTGCTGAAAACAGTGGTAAAATTAAAATACAGATAGGATTTCAATATCTGCAAACATCAGCAATCAGGGAAGCCCTTAAATTATGGAATAGGGGGATCTTTGGGAAGCCGGTCCATTTTGACCTTAAATATTACCATGGCGACTATCTTCAGGCCGATTACCGGAAAAAAAGGTCAGGCCGCCTGACACCGGCACCTGACGGTGGGGCAATGGCAGACCTGGGATCACATGCCATCAGCCTGTTAGTAGCATTCATTGGAAATAATCTTCAAATAACGGGAGCCATACAGGCTGGAAACTTCCCGGATGTAAATGCAGGCTCAGACCTATTCAGCTCAATCTCATTAATAGACCCCGACACTAAAGCAGCCGGCCATTTATCGGCAAGCAGGATCAGTTCAGGAAGCGGCGATATGTTGTCATTAGAGTTATTTGCAGAAAATGGCCGGCTATCCTATTCTTCAGAAAACCCGAAATTGTTTAAATATTACTTGGAAAAAAGCAATCAACAAATAGTAAAATATACCGGCAGTGATTACAGTCCTGACACAGTCTTTCCCTCCAGACATGCCGATCCCGGGTGGCTGCGTTCACTAATTCATGCTCATTATCTGTTTTTTACTGAAGGTGATACCGGTAGCTTTATACCCGGGCTTGACCATGGCCTTACCGTTCAAAGACTTGTAAGAGAAACAGCAGAGCATTTGTCAATATTCCGCAAACTGAATCCACATGACTGAACGCAGTAGCGGCATATTGCTTCATATTACCTCTTTACCCGGTGTCGAAGGAACAGGCACCTTAGGAAAAGAGGCATTTCAATTTATCGATTTATTAAAAGACACAAAACAGAAATATTGGCAAATCCTGCCTATTGGTCCTCCGGGATCGGGAAATTCACCTTATCAATGTTATTCGGCATTTGCCGGCAATCCGCTGCTAATTGACCTGCACGAATTAGAGAGTATAGGGTTGCTCAGCAAAAAGGAGCTATCCGGCATTCCCCGGTTTCCACGGAATAGCTGTAATTTTGAAAAAGCAGCTTTTTGGAAAATGCCCCTGCTGAAAAAAACATTTGAATATTTTCAAAAAAATCTGCCCGTAAATTTAACAGATGCCTATATACAATTTCAAAAGGAGCATAACTGGTGGCTTGAAGACTATGCCCTTTTTATGTCAGCAAAAAAATATTTTCAAAATGCCCATTGGCTTCAATGGGATGAGGGACTTAAATACAGACATGAAAAAGCAATGACCTGTTTCCGGAACAGACTTGAAAAAGATTGTGAAGAGCAAAAATTTATACAATTCCTGTTTTTCAGGCAATGGTTTAACCTGAAAAAATATGCCAACTCAAAAGGAATTCAGATTATTGGTGATTTACCGTTATATGTTTCAGGCAATAGTGTCGATGTATGGGCAAATACCGATATTTTTCAACTTGACGGCAATCTTGAACCTCTCTTTACCGGTGGAGTTCCTCCGGACTATTTCAGCGATACAGGCCAGATGTGGGGCAATCCTGTATATGACTGGCATGAACTGAAAAAACGTGATTATGACTGGTGGATGGCAAGATTACACTTTAACCTTAATCTGCACGATAAAGTGAGAATTGATCATTTTCGGGGGCTGGAATCTTTTTGGGCCGTACCTGCCAATGAAAAAAGATCAGTTAACGGAAAATGGATGCCGGCCAAAGGATATCATATCTTGTCAAAATTCAGAAAACAGACCGGCAATCTTCCATTTTGGGCGGAAGACCTGGGGATTATCACATCCGAAGTGGAAAATTTAAGAACCCATTTCGGACTGCCGGGAATGAAAGTTTTGCAATTTGCATTCACTGCTGATACTAAAAACCAATACCTTCCGCATAACTATTTACCAGGATTTATTGCCTACACCGGAACGCACGATAATAACACAACTCTTGGATGGCTGAAGTCTCTCAAAGGAAATGAAAAAAAAATGGTTAAAAGCTATCTTGGAGTAACCAATAAAAAGGGAGTAAAAAATGCAATTGAAATTATCTGGTCCTCTTGTGCAAAAAGTGCAATAATGCCGATGCAGGATTTACTGATGCTCGGTACCAAAGCAAGAATGAATATACCCGGCACGGCAACCGGAAACTGGCAGTGGCGTTTTTACAAAAACCAGATAAAGCAAAAACACCTCAGTTATTTAAAAACAATAACAATCAAATATAACCGGGAGGGTTAGCAACACATTAATACAGCCTTTTCAAATTTATCGGGGTTTTCTGCATGAAGCCAATGCCCGGCATCAGGAATATCAACAATTACGGCATCAGGGTAAACACTTTTTACAAGTGGCTCGTCTTCAGGTAAAATATAATTGGAATTCATTCCTCTGATAAAAACAACCGGATATGCTGTAATAGGCTTTCTGTCATCAAACCAGCTATCGTTAACACCTCCGACAATCTCTTCAATATTTTCATACAATACCGGCACATTTAATTTCCATCTGTACTTATTTGTATACTTATCTTTAACAATATTTTTCAGTAAGAATTTTCTTGTTCCCCCGTCCTTTACAGTCATAGAAAGATGTTCCTCTACATTACTTCTTTTCGTAACCTTCTTAAAATCAACCTCTAACATTGACTTGAGAATATTCTTATGCATTGAAAACTGACTGCCGTTACCATATAGACAATAATTCTTAGGGGCAATATCAGCAATAATCAATTTTTCAACTTTTTCGGGATAGTCTGCAGCATACCACATAGCTGCCTTACCTCCCATACTGTGGCCCAAAATTGTTGCTTTCTCAATTTTATGGTTTTCAACAAAGGCAGCCAAATCACTTTTCAAATCATTATATTGATGACTTTCCGAGAAAGGAGATTTACCATGATTTCTTTGATCAATAAGATAAACAGTGTGGTTCACTGCCAATCTCCTCCCCATGCTTACCCAGTTATCTGATGATCCATACAGGCCGTGAATAATTATTATCACAGGGCCTTTGCCCTTTTTTCTATAAAAAAGCTCCATTTACTTCAGACAATTCAAATATTTAAAAACAGTTGTTTCAAGCCCCATATAAACAGCATCCGAAATAAGCGCATGGCCAATAGATACCTCTTTAATACCGGGGATCAGATTATAGAGATAACTCAAATTATCGAGGTTCAGATCATGACCTGCATTTACTCCAAGGCCGGAACTTATTGCAACTTCAGAAGCTTCAATAAATGGTTCAATAGCTTTTTTTCTGTCAATATTGTACAATCTGGCATAAGACTCCGTATAAAGCTCAATTCTGTCGGTGCCGGTTTCAGCAGCGCCTTCTATCATATGGGGATCGGGATCAATAAATATTGAAGTTCTGATTCCGCTCTCCTTCAATAGTGCCACTACACTCTTTAAAAATGACAAATTACCCCATGTATCCCATCCATGATCACTTGTTAACTGATCGTGTTTGTCGGGTACCAATGTGACCTGATCAGCCCCAACTTCGGTAACCAACTTTAAAAATTCATCGGAAGGATAACCTTCTATATTAAATTCAGTATAAATTAAAGGTTTGATTTCATAAACATCTTTACGGGTAATATGTCTTTCATCGGGCCGTGGATGAACAGTAATTCCCTGAGCTCCAAATTTCTGGCAATTTACAGCAGCATCCGTAACACTTGGAATATTTCCTCCTCTCGAGTTTCTGAGTGTTGCTATTTTATTTATATTTACACTAAGTCTTGTCATAACAATTAAATTTGTCATGCAAGTTACAATTTTATATTAGAAACATTAAAACAAAAAATAATAATTGCTTGCAGTTAATTTAATATCAAATGTCATACCTTCGGTCAGGAGTACCGAAAAGGGCCAGAAAATATTGAATACCATGGATGTATTCAGGGTATCTCATCTTGCGGTAGTTAATGATAACAGATATATCGGGCTTATTTCCGATAAATTTATTTATGACCTGAACTTATTAAAAAAGAGTATTGAAAAAGAGACAGATAAACTGATAACCACACATGTTCATGAAGATCAGCATATTTTTGAGGTGGCTACATTAATGTATAGGCTAAAGCTAAGTGTCATACCCGTTTTAAAATCCGGTCATGACTATCTTGGCTCAATTACCCTTTATGACCTTGCAAGAAGATTTGCCCGTTATTTTTCACTACAGGAAGTTGGAGGAATAATTGTATTGGAGGTAAATGTCAATGACTACTCTATGACCCAAATCAGCCATATTGTAGAAAGCAATGACACTAAAATCTTAAGCTTTTTTATGAACAGGCCGGCCGGTACAAACAGTTTAGAGATAATCCTTAAGCTGGATAAAGAAGACTTATCGCCCGTTATTCAATCATTCACCAGATATGACTATAATATAAAAGGCATCTATCTTGACCATTCAATGCTGAATGACCTTTATATGGACAGGTATCAGCAATTTATGAAATATATGAATATTTAAATTTCTAACGATGAAAGTAGCAGTCTTTGGCACAAAGGTAACAGAAAACTTTCGACCGGTTATTGAAGAATTTTTTGAGTATTTTAAAAACAACAACTTAGAAGTACAAATTTTTAAACCATTTTACAACTATCTGAGAAAAAAATTGAATATCAAACCCTGTTACACATCAACTTTCAGTTCTCATCAGGATTTTGACACAACCAACTCATATATATTCAGTGTGGGGGGTGATGGCACCTTTCTTCATTCGGTTGTAAATATCAGGAATTTTGAAATACCCGTAATTGGATTAAACAGCGGAAAATTGGGTTTTCTTGCTGATATTTCAGAAGAGCATTTAGATAATGCTTTGTCTTCTATTTTTAACAAACAATATTCAATTATTGAAAGAACTCTGCTGCAAGTAGATTTTTGCGGTAAAAAAAATATTGATTTCAATCTTACACTAAATGAGGTTGCAGTCCTAAAATCCGATTCTTCCTCTATGTTAAATATCTCAGCCCGGTGTAACGGACAACTGCTTAATCATTACTGGGCCGATGGCCTTATAATTGCCACACCAACAGGATCAACGGCCTACTCTTTAAGTGTGGGAGGCCCTATTCTGACTCCTGATTCAAAAAATTTCGTTATAACTCCCCTGGCACCTCATAACCTTACTATCAGGCCGGTTGTCGTACCGGATAATTACGAAATAGAATTAAAAGTTGACGGCAGAGGGTCACACTTCCTTACATCAATGGATTACCGCTATGAACCGGTGAATTTTTCAACCACCCTTAAAATAAAAAAAGCAGACGTCACACTAAAAACTTTGATGCTGCACGATCAACCTTTCTTTAACACACTGAGGAACAAGCTCATGTGGGGTTTAGACAAACGTAATTAAATAATCTCCAAAGCTTAACAATTTTTAATCTTTCTTTGGGTTTTATAATAGCATTCAGGTATGTTATTTTTAGAATTATATTACTTTTGTAGCTTTTAAAAGCTTGATAATAAAAAAACAGAAGAGCAAAGTAAAATTTATATGTTAATTTGCAAATATGCTTCTGTTATTTTAAACAATATGCCTGGAACAATGATGAAAAATGAATTGTAATGCCAAATGAAATGAACATCCCGGTTAAATCGGAAAATAGGGATATGTATAAAACATTTGCAGATTCAATATGATACAATTGAAAAACAGTTAAAATCATATGGGAAAAAATAAATTGGTGTTTATTGCATTGCTTCTAACTGTTTCGGGTTTTGCACAAACAACAGCTGATATTGGTATTTGGGGGGGTTCTTCGACATATTGGGGTGATATCAGGGATGTACACCCCCTGCAAACATTTAATTTAAACTTAGGGGGATATTTTAGATACAATTTCAACCCGAGGGTTGGACTCCGGGCCATGCTTATTGTAGGCAATCATAGAGCAGAAGGATTTGTTGAGGATGTAAAATGGAATTTCAGCAAAATAGCTCAGGACTTGTCACTGCAGGTTGAAATAAATTACCTGAAATATATATTGGGTGAAAAAAAGACACCGGTCACCCCATATATTATGGGAGGTGTAGGTTTAATGTTTTTTCCTTATACTTTTGATCCGGAAAAGTTATTTTTCATAAACCCATACTTTAACGGACTACCGTTGACTGAAGAATCTGTTATTACTCCTTCCATACCATTTGGATTTGGTTTCAAATTCAATATCGGCAGAAAGATGGGGATAGGATTGGAATACCAGCTTAGAAAGATACTTTCAGACAAGCTGGATGATCTTGATGATCCGCTGACATTCAATGCGGTTGACGTAAATAATGGTAATGAAGAAACCAAAATAAAATACACTGATCTTTTACATAACAATGACTGGCCGGGTTATTTAGGAATAAATATTATTTATAAAATATATTTAAGTAAAAAACCGTGTCCGGCATACGACAGGAAATACTGGTAATGGAATCATTGAAAAACAAATTAAACAAAGATAATATTCCACAACATATCGCTATCATAATGGATGGAAACGGCCGTTGGGCAGCACAATATGGGAAGGCCCGGATAAGCGGGCACCAACAAGGCATTGTAGCTGTTAAGTCGACCGTTGAGGGAGCCGGTGAACTGGGCATAAAGTACCTTACCCTTTTTGCTTTTTCAACAGAAAACTGGAAGCGTCCAAAAATGGAAGTAGATGCCTTGATGAATTTGCTTATAGAAGCTATTGAAAATGAAACAACTGATTTAATGAAGTATAATGTTAAACTTGGAGTAATCGGAGATATTGAAAAACTGCCACCCATGGTAAGGATAAAACTTCAGGAATGTATCGAAACACTTAGCCCTAACACCGGTCTTAATTTAATCATGGCAATTAGCTACAGTTCTAAATGGGAAATTACGGAAACAGCAAGAAAAATAGCTGTTGACGTAAAAAAAGGCAAACTTGATCCGGATGAGATTGACGATATGTTATTTGCAAAATATCTGCCATCATCACATCTTCCCGATCCGGAACTGATGATAAGAACAAGTGGAGAATACAGGCTTAGTAATTTTCTTCTTTGGCAATTAGCCTATTCTGAACTATATTTCACCGATAAATTGTGGCCCGATTTTAGAAAAGAGGATCTATTTGAAGCAATTTTTGATTTTCAGAACAGAGAGAGGAGATTTGGAAAAATCAGTGAACAGTTATTTTAGAATGTTATGATCAGACTATTTAAATTTTTAATACTATTTTTTATTTTAATTTTTTCGTTGAACCAGAATTCCTTCAGCCAGATAGAAGATGATTCAGGTTTTTCAGTCTATTACTCAAGTCCGAAAAAATATACAATTGCCGATGTCCAGATTTCCGGAATAAAGTATCTTGATAAAACAGCATTAACACAACTTTCCGGCCTCCTGCCGGGACAGGAAATTAATATCCCGGGTGAAGCTATCACCAATGCCATAAATAAAATGTGGCAACAGGGGCTTTTTTCAGATGTGAAAGTTACTGTCACTAAAGCTACTGACAATCAGGTATGGCTTGACATTTACCTTCAGGAACGGCCACGGCTGTCAGATATTAACTTTTACGGAGTAAATAAATCAGAACAGGATGATATTAACGAGAAGGTTCTGCTACTGAAAGGCAGCCAGATAACTGACAACCAAATAATAAATGCTGAAAGAGCCATAAAAAATCTGTTCCTTGCCAAAGGGTTCCTCAACACAGAAGTAAGCATTGTTCAGCGTGATGATACAACTGCCAATAACAGCGTTATTCTCGACATAAATGTTAACAAGAAAGAGAAGGTCAAAGTGAATGACGTAATCATCCATGGGAACCAACAAGTGTCAAGTAACTTACTTGAACGGGCAATGAAAAAAACGAATGCCAAAAAATTAAAAAACTTTTTCAGAACAAAAAAGTACCTTCAGGAAGAGTATGAAAAAGATAAAGTAAAATTTATAGATAAATATAACGAAAAAGGATTCCGGGATGCAATCATTTTAGGAGACACCGTATATCAGGTTAATGTAGGCAGAAAAAACAAACCCAGAGTAAATGTCGAAATAGAAGTTGACGAAGGAAATAAATATTATTTCGGAGATATAAAGTGGGTGGGCAATACTGTCTACCCGTCTGAACATCTGAACAGTGTCCTTGGAATTGAGAAAGGAGATGTATTCAACCAGTCAATCCTTGAAAAACAGCTGTTCGACAATGACATAGGTCTCAATAACCTTTATCTTAACGAGGGTTATCTCTTTTTCGATCTTCAACCGGTTGAAGCAAGTATTAACAATGATACAATCAATTATGAAATGCGGATCCGGGAGGGTAAGCAGGCAACTATAGACAGAGTGATGATAACAGGAAATACAAAAACTCATGAGCATGTTGCCAGAAGGGAGATCAGAACATACCCGGGCGACCTGTTCAACAAATCAGCAATTATCCGTTCGGTAAGAGAACTGTCACAATTAGGCCATTTTGATCCGGAAGCCATAAATCCTGATATCCATCCAAAACCTGAAGACGGAACTGTTGACATTGAATATCAGCTACAGGAAAAAGCCAACGACCAGATAGAGCTGTCGGGAGGATTCGGAGCCGGTATGTTCATGGGGTCGGTAGGCCTTAAATTTGCCAATTTTTCAATGCGCAACTTTTTCAATAAACAGGCATGGAGACCATTACCTTCAGGAGACGGGCAAACACTCAGCCTCAGATACCAAACCAGTGGAAAGTATTACAGAACGGTTGGATTATCTTTTGTTGAACCTTGGCTGGGAGGCAAAAAACCAAACTCATTTTCATTTTCATTATCACATACCAGGGTAAATTACAGTGCTAATAAATATTACCAATCTTACAGCCCTTATGGGTATGGCGGCTATTCTCCTTATGGGTACGGAGGTTATTCGCCATATGGTTACGGAGGTTACTCACCATTTGGATACGGAGGCTATTCTCCTTATGGGTATGGATATGGATATGATCCCTATGGTTACGGAGGTTATCCCCAGGTCGAGTATAATTACGGAGCGGAAGAGGAAGATAAAGCCAATGATCAAATATGGGAAACCACTTCGATTGCAATGGGTTACGGATACAGGCTGTCGTTTCCCGACGATTTCTTTACAATTTACCATGAATTATCATTTGAGCATTACCTTCTGCGTAACATGACCGGCTTCTATTTTCTTGCAGATGAAAATGGCCAGGTAAACGGAACATTTAACAACTTCAGCCTGAAAACAGCATTTGGAAGAAACTCAATTGATAATCCCCTCTATTCAAGAAGTGGTTCACAATTCTCAATTACATTAAAAGCAACTCCTCCCTTTTCATTATTGTCAGGCAAAAAATCTGCTTCAACTGAAATTACCAACAAAGAGAAATACAAATGGATTGAATATCATAAATGGTTATTTAAAGGACAGGTATTCAATGCCTTGTCAAAAAATATGAACTTAGTATTACGCACTTCGGCAGAACTGGGATTCCTTGGCTATTATGATCCTGACCGTCTCTCCCCATTCGAAGGTTTCATTGTAGGTGGTTCGGGAATGTCCGGATTTAATATGTATGGAACCGACTATATATCATTAAGGGGGTATCAGGATTTCAGTCTGAGTCCGAATACCGTCACAGGTTCCAGAATGTATTCAAAGTTTACTATGGAAATGCGTTATCCGGTAACATTAAAGCCAAGTGCAACTATTTATGCACTTACATTCCTCGAAGGGGGAAATGCTGACATAAATTTCCAAAACTACAATCCTTTCAAATTATACAGATCTGCAGGTGTCGGCGTAAGAATATTTCTCCCTATGTTTGGGCTGATGGGTATAGACTGGGGATATGGATTTGATAAAGTGCCGGGAGCCTCAGATGCCAGCGGCAGCCAGTTTCACTTTGTCATTGGACAGCAGTTCTGATAAATATAAATTTGGCACAAAATATGTAATATTGTAATAGCAAAAATTATCCGGGTTTCCCGGTAAAAACCGGGTATTTTTTTAACACCTTTGAAAACTTTTTATTTTAATCGTATGAAAAAATTATTGATGACACTATTTGCATCTCTTTTGATTGGCGGAACTGTTTTTGCCCAAAAGTATGCTTTTATAAATTCGGATTATATCCTTGAAAATATCCCTGCCTTTACGGCAGCCCAGGAGCAGCTCAATAAGTTATCAGCACAATATCAGAAAGAATTAGAGGCAATGCATTCTGAAATAGAACAGATGTATAATGATTTTCAGGCCGAAAGTGTTTTGCTCTCTGATGATATGAAACGGAAACGTGAAGATGTAATTATAACAAAAGAAAAAGATTACAAACAGCTGCAACGCAAGTACTTTGGCCCCGAAGGCGATCTGTTTAAAAAAAGACAGGCCCTGGTAAAACCTATCCAGGAAGATATTTTCAATACTGTGCAGGAAATAGCTAATGAAGGAAGTTATGCAGTTATTTTTGACAAAGCAGGAGGCACGACCCTGTTTTTTACAAATCCTAAATTTGATTTGAGCGATCAGGTCTTACAAAAGCTGGGATATAAATAATTAATAATTATATTTGCTACAAAAATTTTAATATTACTTTGATTATGAGAAAATTAATTAAACTTTTTGCACTTCTTTTTTTAACCGGGATATTTATGTCAACCGAAGCCCAAAACCTTAAGTTCGGACATATAGATTTACAGGCGTTAGTTCAATTAATGCCTGAAAGAACAAGCGCCGAGACCAGTTTTAACAGCTTTCAGGCGGAACTGGAGGATGTTTTGGGAGAGATGCAAACAAATTATCAACAAAAGCTGAAAGAACTTGAACAGCTTGGGGAAAATGCTTCTGAAGTTAAAAGAAATGCAAAAATCTCTGAATTACAAGATATTCAACAAAGAATTCAAAACTACCATGTTACGGCTAATCAGCAACTTCAGCAAAAACAGGCGGAGCTGCTGCAGCCCGTTTTCGATAAAGCTGAAAATGCAATTCAAGAGGTTGCTAAGGAGCAAGGCCTTCTTTATGTTTTTGACATAGGCACCAAAGTGGTACTTTATATGTCTAACCAGAGTATTGACATCCTCCCGATGGTAAAGAAAAAACTGGGACTTCAATAATTCAATAAAATTTTTGAGTAGGCCATTCCTCATTTGAAGAATGGCTTTTTTTTAATAAAATTTTTTATTTGTTTTGATCTTAAATTAATATATGCAAATCACCGATTAAAATCGAACAAACGGCCATAATGAAAACCATGCGAGCAAGCTATCTGATACCTTAAAAAACTTTAAATTTTAATCAGATGAAATTAAAAGATCAAAATAGTAATATAAAAAGAGACAGTCTGCCGGATGCTTACCTGTTTGAAGTAGCCTGGGAGGTCTGCAATCAGGTTGGAGGTATCTATACAGTGATTCGCTCAAAAGTGCCTTCAATAATAGAAAAATGGTCTAAAGAAAACTATTTTCTTATAGGTCCTTACTTTGAAGAGCAGGCTGTAGCTCATTTTGATCAGGCAACCGACTACTCAACTCCGGTAGGAAAAGCAGTATTGAAACTGCAGGAGAGAGGCTTTGATGTACATTACGGAGAGTGGATTATCTCCGGAAGACCAAATGTAGTGCTCTTTAACCCTTTCTCGGTATTTGACAAGTTAGGTGAAATAAAACATTTTGTATGGCAGGACCATAATATCTCACTCCCGGGAAACGATGAGCTAATTGACCAGGTTGCTGCTTTTGGATATCAGGTGAAAGAGTTTTTCAAATATCTGTGTACATCCGGTTTTTGTAAAAAATTCGTTATTGCCCATTTTCATGAATGGATGGCAGGGCTGCCTATACCCGGTATCAGAAAGGAAAATCTCAATATAAAAATTGTATTTACAACTCATGCAACAATGTTAGGCAGATACCTTGCAATGAATGATAATCATTTTTATGATAATCTGCCATTTTATAACTGGGAAAAAGAGGCCGATATTTTCAATATACGGCCAATTGTTGATATTGAAAGAGCCTCAACACACGGGTCACATGTATTTACAACTGTAAGCGAAGTAACAGCAAGAGAGTGTACACACCTGTTGGGAAGAACTCCCGATAAAATATTGCCCAACGGATTGAATCTGCAAAGATTTGAAGCCCTTCATCATATTCAGAACCAACACCTTAACTATAAGGAAAAAATTCACGACTTTGTAATGGGCCATTTTTTTCAGAGCTATTCTTTTGACCTTAATAAAACTCTCTATTTTTTCACTTCAGGAAGGTATGAATTTCACAATAAAGGATTTGATCTGACCCTGGAAGCATTAGCAAGGCTGAACTGGAAAATGCAGACAATAAATTCTGAAATGACTGTTGTTGCTTTCATTATAACCCGCCGTCCATTTTACACATTTAATACTGACGTTTTACATTCAAAAGTATTAATTGAGGAGATACACCGTGTCTGCGACGAAATAAGGGAACAACTTGGGACACGGTTATATACCAAAATTACATCATCTGACGAGCAGTATGAATTTCCTGACCTTAGCGGATTGGTCGATGACTACCTGCGTCTTAAGCTCAGAAGAAATGTGCAAAGCTGGAAGACAAATCATCTTCCAAAAATAGTTACGCATACACTTAAAAACGACAGTCAGGATGAAGTATTAAACTTTCTTCGCACGGCCAACCTGATAAACAACAGGCATGATAAAGTTAAAATAGTATATCACCCCGACTTTATCTCCACAACCAATCCATTATTTAAAATGGACTACCCGCAATTTGTCAGAGGGTGCCATCTGGGTATATTCCCAAGCATGTACGAACCATGGGGATACACACCCCTTGAATGTCTTGCCAGCGGGGTGTCTTCAATATCCAGTAACCTGGCAGGCTTTGGCGATTATGTTTCAAGGAATATTCTGGACCATGAAAAGCAGGGAATGTTCATTATTGACAGAAAAAGGAAAGACTTTAACCAGGCCGCAGAGATACTATCTGACCTTATGTTAAAATTTGTACAGCTGACAAGAAGAGAAAGAATAGCTCTCAGGAATAAAAGTGAAGAGGCATCCCAGCAATTTGACTGGTCGGAATTGGGAAAATATTACGACGAAGCATATAATCTGGCAATAACAAGATAAATTATGGATTCTTCCCCGATTGGCGTTTTTGATTCAGGCTATGGAGGCCTCACCGTACTGAAAGAACTTATTAAAAGCCTGCCTGAATATGACTTTCTGTACTTAGGCGATAATGCAAGAACCCCGTATGGCACAAGATCATTCAAGGTAGTTTATTCATACACCCTGCAGGCAGTAAAGTATCTTTTCAGCCGTAACTGCCACCTTATAATCATTGCATGTAATACAGCCTCTTCAAAAGTATTAAGAAGTATTCAGCAAATTGACCTTCCTGAAATAGCACCCGGGAGAAGGGTGCTGGGCGTTATCAGGCCAACTGCGGAAGAGGTGGCCGGGATTACACAAACAGGCCATGTGGGAGTATTAGGAACTACCGGAACAATCCTTTCCGGTTCCTACCCGGTTGAATTAAAAAAATGTATAGGTGAAAAATTCAAATCAGCTATTCAGGAGGCATGCCCTCTATGGGTTCCATTAGTTGAAAACAGTGAGATCGATTCTGATGGTGCAGATTTTTTTGTGAAAAAAAATATTCAGAATATTCTTAAAAAAGATAAAAAACTTGATACTCTTATCCTGGGTTGTACCCACTACCCTCTCCTGATAAATCTGATAAAAAAATATGTCCCCGGCAATATTAATATTATTGAGCAGGGGGCCATTGTGGCAAA
>CAZLZJ010000001.1:163896-169177 GCA_964563975.1 uncultured Prolixibacteraceae bacterium | reverse complement strand
AAAAAATGTAGCCGTTGTCTATAAAATGTCCATAAAAAGGTATTTTTTATTTTTTTTGTGTTGAATAAATTTGATCAGCTCATAATGTGGTTTTATCATCACTTTTTCAATACCCGGAGGTTCCTCTTCCGGGTATTATTTTAAAAAGGAGACAAAAGATTATCAGGAAATTCCTTTAAAACAGCAAATACATCAGTTTTGTTATATGGCAAATATGAATTAATTTGGTGCCTTAAATAATAGGCAAAATGAAGGCATTTTACAGGTTTATTACCTCCATGCCGTTTATGGCATTTTTATTGATAACAATCTCATTTTCAATGGCCGTTGCAACCTTTGTAGAAAGCAGCCAAGGTACTCCGGCAGCCAGGGCAATGATCTATAATGCACACTGGTTTGAGTTCTTGTGGGGATTGTTTGCCCTGAACCTTATAAATAATATTATTAAGTATAAACTCTTTTCTATAAAGAAATTTTCCATTGGATTATATCATATATCATTTCTGTTAATGATGACAGGAGCTCTATTTACCAGATATGCCGGATTCGAAGGTATAATGCATATCCGGGAAGAGCAGAGTTCTGATGTCATGATATCGGCTGACGGCTATTTTTATGCGGGATTAGGAGGTATGGAGAAAGAGAGGAAAGTGCTGTTTTCGGAAATCAGGCCTAAACAGTTTAAATGGGATTTTGACCTTGACGGTGAAGCTGTAAAAATTAAGCCGGTTGGATATATTGCAGGAGCTGAAAGAAAGGCAATTCCTGTCTCTAACGGAGAACCGGCAATTGATTTTGTCTGTTCATCTTCTGATAACAGAGGTATGCAGACTATATACCTGTTTTCAGGTGATTCAAAAGAAATTTCAGAATTAACAGTTGGATTTGATGCCGGCAGTAGTCATGATATTCATTTCTTTGTCATTAACGACCAACTGTTTATGACAGTTTCAGACTCTGTAACAGAAAGTTCAATGACAGGGCAGGAAGGGAACACCTATTTTAAGGGAGACACCATAGAGTTGAAAATGATGTTTCTTTATAATTTAAAGGATTTCAGATTTCTTGTACGTCACTATATTCCTTCTGCTGCTTTTTCTGCAGTTAAAAGTGTTTCAGGCTCATACGAGGATGCTGTTATTGTGCAGGTTAAAGATGGAGATAAGCAACACAGGGTGACGGTTTTTGGCAGATCGGGAATAGTAGCCGACACACTTCGGGTTCCATTGGGAAACAAAATATTGAAATTGGCATATGGCTCAAAGTATATCCGGCTCCCATTCAGTCTTTATCTGAAAAAATTTACGTTGGAGCGATATCCCGGTTCAGACTCTCCTTCATCCTTTACTTCAGAGGTGACTTTGATAGATGAGAAGGATAATGTGAGACGTGATGTAAATATTTTTATGAACAATACATTAAGGTATAAAAAATTCAAATTTTTTCAATCATCATACGACAGGGATGAGAAAGGTACTATTTTGTCGGCCAGCAGCGATTTTTTCGGCACACGGATTACATATTCAGGATACCTGTTTCTTATAATAGGAACTCTTTTTTCACTGATAAATAAAAATTCATATTTCAGGACACTGCCCCGGAAGTTAAAACATTATCAAGTAAAAGGTGCCGGTATCCTTTTTATGGTTGTTGCTATTTTACCTGCCGGCTTAAGTGCGGGGGAAACAGAAAATATTCCGGACATCGATAAAGAGGTTGTTAAAAAGTTCAGCGAGCTCTGGGTACAGGGTGCCGGTGATAGAATTGAACCTGTCTCTACCCTGGCCGGAGAGATAGTCAGAAAGATAAGCAGAAAACCTTCATTTTTGGGAAAAACTTCTGAAGAGGTAGTATTGAGCATGACAGTTTATCCCGAATTATGGCGAAGTATACCATTTATTAAGATTTCAAATAAAGCACTGGCTGATCAACTTGGGGTAACCGGCAGCCATATCTCACTTCAACAACTATTTGATGAAAAAGGGAATTATATAATTGCCGGGGATGTCAGAACCGCATATGGCAAAAATCCTGCACTGAGGAGTAGGCTTGATACCGAATTAATATATCTTGATGAGAGGGTAAGTATCTGTTTTATGGTATTTAAAGGATCAATTTTCAGGTTGTTTCCTTCAGGAAATATTGAAAAAGTGTGGTATTCTCCGGGGAATGAACCGGAAGAGTATTCCGGTAATGACCTGCTTACCATAAAGAATGGTTTTGGCATGCTCTCTTCTTCACTGGCCGGGCAAAAGCGGGAGGAGGCACTGAAAGTTATTGAAGCCATATCAGATTTTCAAAATAGGAACGGGGATCACCTTTTTCTTTCCCACACCCGAAAGAGAGCAGAAGTTTTATATAATAAAATAAATCCTTTTGAAAGGATATTTCCTTATTATCTGTTATCCGGGTTTATATTATTACTGATACTGTTTATTGGCATTTTCAGGCTTAAACAGTTGCCTGTTATAATTAACAAGATCTTTTTGTATATTATTTTGCTGATATTTTTAGTTCATACGGGAGGGTTGGTTCTTAGGTGGTATATTTCGGGCCATGCTCCATGGAGTAATGGTTATGAATCGATGGTTTATGTGGCCTGGGCAGCTATGCTGGCAGGAGTTCTGATGGGGAATAAGCATCCGATGGTTGTGGGTACAGCTTCATTTTTGTCGGGGGTTGCTCTTTTTATTGCTCATCTGAACTGGATGAACCCGGAGATTACAAACTTAGTGCCTGTTTTAAAGTCATATTGGCTCACCATACATGTTTCAGTGATCACTTCAAGTTACGGATTTTTAGGACTTAGCGCTTTTCTTGGAATATTGGTGTTGATCCTTGTTATTATAAGAAGGTCTGCCAATGAGGGGAAGGTAAATTTAATTATCGGGCAACTTACAACAATAAATGAGATGTCAGCAATTGCAGGACTTTACTTTCTTACATTGGGAACGTTTTTTGGCGCTATCTGGGCAAATGAAAGCTGGGGCCGTTACTGGGGGTGGGATCCTAAAGAAACCTGGTCGTTAATCACTATTTTAATTTACACATTTATAGTTCATATGAGGCTTATTCCCCGGCTCAGAGGTACTGTAAATTACAATATTGCTTCAATTCTTGGACTTGGATCGGTGTTGATGACCTATTTTGGAGTTAACTATTATCTGTCAGGGCTTCATTCATACGGGCAGGGATCAGCAGGTAAGATAAGTCCGGTAATACCTGTTTTGACTGTTATACTGATTGGGTTAATGGTATGGGCATACCATAAGGATTCAACTTATCAGGAAAAAACACCCGGTTAAAATCATAAAATAGAATTGGTTAATATGTGGTAACAGAGAGAATCAAAATTTCCCCACCGAATAGATATCGTCGATTAGATGTTGGTATTTTGCCGTTATTATATTTCTTCTGAGTTTTAATGTGGGCGACAGCTCTCCTGTAACAGGAGTCCACTCTTCGCTTACAAGCTTGATCCGGCTGATCCTTTCATGTGCACCAAGAGTTTTATTGATCTCATCAACCTCTTTTCGTATTTTGTTTATGACTGCAGGCATCTGAATCAACTCCTTATTGTTTTTAAAAAGGATTTTTTGGTGAGTGCACCATTTATGCAGGAGCGGAAAATTAGGAGAAATAAGGGCACTGGCAAATTTTTCATTCTCCCCGATTACTATTACCTGCTCAATGAAATTTGAAGCTTTCAGTCTGTTTTCTATTAGCTGCGGGGCAATATATTTTCCTCTTGAAAGTTTAAATATCTCTTTCTTGCGATCAGTTATTTTCAGGTATTTATCATCTTCCATCACTCCTATATCACCGGTATGAAACCATCCCTCATCGTCGATCACTTCGCGGGTAAGCTCAGGTTCTTTATAATATCCTATCATCAGCCCGGAGCCTTTGCATAAAATTTCGCCGTCACCGGCAATTTTAACTTCAAATCCTTCAAGAATCGGACCTACAGTGCCTATTTTCATCTCTCCTGTTAAAGGATTATTTACCGCTATCACCGGGGAGGTTTCTGTTAATCCGTAACCTTCGAGATTATACATTCCTGCCATTCCAAATACTTTGGCAATTCCGGGTTGCAGTGATGCACCCCCTGATACTATATAAACTATATTCCCGCCTAAGGCTTTTCTCCATTTTGAGTAAATAAGCTTATCAGCTATTTTTATTTTTAAATTTAACAGTACTCCATATTTTTTATTGTATTCAAAGTGGCGGGTCAGATTAACAGCCCAAAAGTAAATCGATTTTTTAACTCCTTTGAGCTCTTTGCCTTTTGCAATAAAGCCATCATATACTTTTTCCATTAATCTTGGTACTGAGTTAAATATATGAGGTTTTATTTCATTGATGGCCGGGACAATTTGCGCTAAATTACCAATATAATAGATACCCATTCCTTTATATTGAAAGTGGTAATTTACACTTCTTTCATAAACATGGCACAAGGGGAGGAAGCTTATGACATGGTGATCTTTGCCAAGCTGATGTAATTTTGAGTGGGCAATGAAGTTTGAAACCAGATTTTTATGAGATAGCATCACCCCTTTTGGTACTCCTGTCGTGCCTGAAGTATATATCAATGTGGCAAGGTCTTCCGGTTTGATCCCTTCTTTGGTTTTTTGCAACTCTTTTTCAAGTTCATTGCATTTTGATTCGCCCAGTTCTATGATCCGGGTGAAATTTTTTGTTCCGTTAATATCATCAAAAGTGTAAATCTCTTTTATTGTCGGGATGTTTGCTGCTACCCGGCTTAACTTTTCATATATTTTTTTGTCTCCCGTAATTAAAAAAACAGACTCCGAGTGATTTAAAATATACTCATACTCCTCTTTACTGATATTGGGGTAAACCGGTACATGAACAACTCCTGCCATTGCGGTTCCCATATCTACGAAATTCCATTCAGGGCGGTTATTGGTGATAGTGGCAACTTTATCACCTTTTTTTAATCCTAAAGCTAACAATCCCATAGCAAAATGATGAGATTTTTTGAAATATTCTTTTGTAGAGTAAGTATACCACTTGCCGTTTATTTTTCCACCAAGGGCATCCTCCCTTGGAAACTCCTTCATATATCTATCTAAAATATCAAAGGTCCGCGTTACTTTTACAGTCATCGTTTTATTAAAAAAATAAATGTTCAAAGATAGCCTATTATGAAATTGGGTTTGGCCGGGTGAAGGTTAATTGTTAAAAGACTTTATTAATATAGATTAATTCAAAATAATTATATACAGTTGATTATCAAAATTATAAATAATTG
>CAZLZJ010000001.1:0-163796 GCA_964563975.1 uncultured Prolixibacteraceae bacterium | reverse complement strand
ATAGATTAATTCAAAATAATTATATACAGTTGATTATCAAAATTATAAATAATTGCCTGTCGATTTAAAGAACTGATAATTCTAAAAATCCAATAGGTTGACAAAGTAAAAGGAACAATTATTTTATTTTGTCAGCTTATTGAACAGGTCTTTGAATATTGCATCACGATTCAGGAATGTTGCCACTCTTATAAAATGCCGGGAATTGTCAAAACTGTATGTAACCTGATCGGTGAGCACCGGACTGTGTACTATATCGGTTTGTATCCACGAAGGGTTTACAAGCCATGCAACAGCTGTGACATCCCAGATTACTTTTGACCACACCTCCCTGCTTGAATTGAATTCTGCAACATTTTCAAAAAGATAATCGGATAATTTATTTTTTCCTTTCAGATAGTGTCCGAGTTCCGGAATAGTTGTATGAAAGTGCGATACCACAGGCTTGCAGGGTAATATTACCAAGGGTACGCCCGAATTCAGGACAACCCTTGCCGCTTTGACATCCTGCATAAGGTTGAACTCTTTTTGATCAGGCCAGTTTAGTCCGTTGCCTCCCAGCCAGACCACGACGATATTTCTGATTATTTCCGGATTTATGAGGATAGCAGAAGCTATATTTGTTAAACAGCCTATGGGTACGACATAAAGAGGATTATCAGGACTGCTTTTTATTGCTTTATCTACAAGGTCAAGCGCTGCATCACTGATCACGGGATCTGTTTCTGTTTCAAGATAACGGTCAGATCCTCTGTAGGCAAAATTTTCGGAAGATTCACCCAAAAGAGAGAGCAGCCGCTCTATCTCCAAGTAACTTTTTTCCATGCCGTCTGCAGGACTTTCAGAGCGCCTGTTTTTGAAAGGCGCGGCATAGATTGCTTCAAGGCTGATTTTATCTTTTGACAGATATGCATAGGCCAATGCAAACTGATCATCTATTTCATTATATGTGTCTGTGTCAAGTACCATTCTGACCTTTTCGGATGGAGGCTTAAGCCGGTTTAATCTGAAGTTTTCAGTTAAATTGGGAAATGGTTGTAACATTGCCGTTAAAGTTTGAAGAGAAATAAGAAAAACATATTTTTTACCAATACTAATCATTAAATTTTGTTTTTAATTTGTATAAAGTTATAACTTATTGGCATAATAATAGATAAAATATTATAACCATTTGAACAGGTGTGATTAAAATATTATTTGAGATGAAACTTTTTTTAACAAAACAGATACCGGAGATCGACAGGTTTACTATTCAAAATGAACCTATTGCTGATATTGACCTTATGGAAAGGGCTGCTTTACAGATTTCCAACTGGCTGATTAACCGTTATTCAACAGAGACAAAAATGATATTTTTTGTTGGTCCCGGAAATAATGGCGGCGATGCTTTGGCAGTGGCCCGTCAAATGGCAGGTTTCTCTTTTCAATGCGAAGTTTATCTTATTGTTAATGAAAAGGAGTTAAAAGGATCTCCTTTGAAGAATTTACAAAGGCTTGAAGAGATGGGTACCGTGCCTGTTTCTAAATTGGGGAGTGGAGATGATTTTCCTGTTGTGCCACCATCCGGCATAATAATTGACGGTATGTTTGGATCGGGGCTGTCCAGGCCACTTGACGGACCGGCTGCAGAAATTGCGAAAAAGATAAATACTTTGTTAAACCCGGTTGTTTCTATAGATATACCCAGTGGGCTTATGGGGGAAGATAACCTGATGAATAATCCGGAAACTATTATCAGAGCTGATCATACCCTGACTTTTCAGTTTCCAAAGATTAGCTTTTTATTTGCCGAAAATGAAAAGTTTACAGGAAAATGGGAAGTATTGCCAATAGGTTTGCATCCTCAGGGTATAGAGATTACACCTTCAAATATATATTATATTGAAAAAAAGGATGTTCGAAAGATTATTAAGAGGAGGTCGAAATTTGCCCATAAAGGAAATTTCGGCCATGCCCTGCTGATTGCCGGGAGTTACGGGAAAACAGGTGCTGCTGTTTTGGCATCAAAAGCCTGCCTCCGGGCGGGAACCGGTTTGTTGACCACACATATTCCCCGTTCAGGCTATCAGATAATTCAGACATCCATACCTGAGGCAATGACCAGTGTTGATCCTGATGATAAAGTATTTTCCGAACTCCCTTCACTTGATAATGTTACTGTTGCAGGAATAGGTCCCGGTCTTGGAACAGATTCTGCTACCAGGAAAGCTTTTTATAAACTTATATCCCGATATGATCACCCTTTGGTTATAGATGCCGATGGTCTTAATATTTTGTCTGAAGAGAAGCAGTGGATCGGTAAGCTCCCCGCAAATTCTATATTAACTCCTCATCCGGGTGAGTTTGCCAGACTTGTGGGGAAAACATCAGACTCCTGCGCTCAAATTACCGGACAGTGCCGGTTTGCACAAGAGCATAATGTTTTTGTTGTACTTAAAGGTGCCTACACAACAATTGCAACTCCCGAAGGCAGACTTTTTTTTAACTCCTCCGGAAACCCGGGTATGGCAACGGCAGGTAGCGGAGATATACTTACGGGAATTTTACTTGGTATGCTGGCTCAGGGATACTCCTCTCAGGATGCAGCGGTGGCGGGGGTATTTTTACACGGATTGGCAGGCGACATTGCATTGAGATCAAAATCTGAAATATCACTTATAGCAGGTGATATAATCGATTTTTTAGGAGATGCAATTATTGAAGTGGTTAATAATCCGGTTGAATAGAGGAGCAATTCCTGATTTCCAATATTAACAAGGCCGTTTTTTTATTGGTTTGCTTAATAAAAACCTTATTTTTAGGGCATAAATAAAAAACAAAAAGATGAGAATAATAATTATTATTTTAACAATGATGCTGGTAATGCCGGCTGCCGGGCAAAGGCGAAAAAAGGGAGACGGAGATATTGCTCACCCTTATATTGAGGGTATTGCTTATGCATTGCCGCGGACAGGGGTAAAAATAAGTATTAAGGCAGTGAAAGAGACCTTTATACCCGGTCCGTATTCGTCATATGCTGCTCAGCTGTTAGGTATAAATGATGCAAAAGAGAGAATGTCGGAAAAATGGTTTATTGATGATGTCAGGTTAACTACTTTCAGCGAACCTGACCCGGATCATATATATAAAGCATTGGGGGAGGGTGCCTTTTCTGTCAGTTTGACCAGCGACGGATGCCTTGCAGGTATTAACAGTAAAAACTTATCAATATCCGATAAGGCAGTAATTCCAAATGTCTTTATTCAAAAACCTGAATTGAACGATGGGTTTTCATTTGCTGATTTTAATGATTCACCTATGTATATTTCAGGAGATTCAACTACAAATTACAGGCCTTTAAGAGTGGGGCCCGAAACAAAAGCAGCTGAAGCTGCCGCACGTGTTCTGGAGTGCAGACAGGCAAAGTTTCATATGGCATCAGGATTGTTGGATGAGATGCCTCCCGACGGCGCTGCCTACAGAATAAGCCTTGATGAGTTGGAGCGTATGGAGAAAGATTTTCTCAGCTTATTTGCAGGCAGGGTGACTCATTCAACCAAGGTATTCAGTTTTGATTTTATTCCATCTGTTCAGGCGTTAAAAGGAGAGGTGGTTTTCAGATTTTCGGAAGAGAAAGGGGTGCTGCCCGCTTCCGATTTGTCGGGTAAGCCCGTAATGCTAAAAGTTGAAATTGAAAAAGATCTTCTTTCAAAGTATTCAGGGCAGACAAAATCTGAAAATCCTCTGGCGGGAGAGAGCGGCGTATATTATAGGATGCCGGCTATTGCAGATATAAGCCTCATATATGAAATTAATACTATCCTTACCGCACGGATTGTGTTGCCACAGTTTGGAGCGGTAGCTCCGGTACCCGAGGAACTTTTATTTGGAGACTATTCGGTTGAAATACATCCCGGCACGGGAGCAATAAAATCAGTTATAAAAGATTAGACAGATGAACAGGAGTAATAAAACTTTAAAAGATACAGTTGCTCTGAGATGGCTGGTTTTATTGTTAATCTCCGGACTGATGTTCAGTACCTACTGGTTCCAGGATTTCTTTTCAGGGCTTAAGGGGTTAATGGAAAGTCAGTTAGGGTTTAGCAGTGAAGAGTTTGGAAGGCTGATAGGGTTTACTACCATTGCCAATATGTTCGGGATGATCATTGTTGGAGGTATTATTCTGGACAAATGGGGTGTGCGGATAGCCGGACTTATGTTTGGCGGCCTTGCAGCAGTGGGCGCAACGATTGTAGCATTGGCATCAGCAGGATTTTTTGGAGAAAGTCACTCCACGATGCTTACTATGATGATTATCGGCCGTATTATGTTCGGGTCAGGTTTAGAGGTGGTTTGTGTTGTTTGTACCCGGACTATCGTGAAATGGTTTAAGGGGCATGAGCTGGCACTTGCAATGGCAATAAATGTAGGTTTCGGAAGGTTGGGAACTGCGCTGGGGATGGCTTTGTCGGTCGATATAGGTAAAGGATTTGTGACTCCTGCAATTTCGTTTGCTGCTACACTAATAGGATTGGGAATTTTAATGTTTATTATTTTTATTCTGTTTGATATAAAACTTGACCGTCAGATAAAAGCGATATATTCGGCAAATGATTCCGTACCTGAAGAGGCAGAAGAGTTTAAGTTGTCTGATTTGGTGAGACTTATAACAAATACTTCATTTTTATATATCACTTTGTTATGTGTGGCATTTTATGCGGGGGTATTTCCATTTATCCAATATGCACCCGACCTTCTTGTCAATAAATTTGGATTTTCCTATAATCTTCCGGAAGGGCAGGGGAATATAGCTCTTTTTGGAAATGCAACTTTAGGAAATACAATGGTTTATGTTGGTCTGTTTATTTTTGGACTGGCCTTTTCGATGATCCCTTCAAAAAGAAAAACGGTAACCGGTAAATTTATTGCATATTTGATCATAGTTGCAATTTTTCTGGCAGCAATTTACAGTCTAAGGGGCACACTGGCAGTGTGGCTGAAAAACGGACCTAAAACTGCAAGTCTGATACCATTGGGGACAATACTTTTCACTCCGATATTCGGGAATTATGTCGATAAAAAAGGTAAGGCAGCATCTTTAATGATCCTGGGGTCATTTCTGATGATCTTTGCTCATATCAGCTTGTCGCTGTTTAATAGTATTTTACTTGGTTATTTAGGGCTGATTTCATTAGGAATTGCATTTTCACTGGTCCCTGCCGCCATGTGGCCGTCTGTGGCGAAGATAGTAGCGGAAAATCGGCTGGGGACGGCTTATGCATCTATGTTTACGGTGCAGAACTGGGGATTGGGGCTTTTCTTTTGGGGAATAGGTGCCCTGCTTGATCTTGCCAACAAATCAAATTTAGAAAGTATCAGGGCGGGAGAGATGGTATATGATTATACTATACCTATTCTTATTCTGGTAATTTGCGGAATAATATCCATTTTTTTGGCTTTTATGTTGAAAAAAGCTGATAAAAGGCAAAAGTATGGATTAGAGTTACCTTCGGGGCAAAGGCCGGAATAGATCGGGAATAATTTTTATAAAAGTAGTCACTTAATTTATAAAGTTGCTTTGCAGACAGCTTAAATAATTTTAATATGAATAGTTTACAAAATATTGAGCCTGTCGGGTTATGGAAGATTTTCAGAGAGATGTCTCTTATTCCGCGTCCGTCGGGGCATGAAGAAATGATACAGGATTGGGCAGAAAACTTTGGGAAAAAGTTAAAACTTGACACCATTAAGGATGAGGCCGGAAATATTATTATCAGGAAGAGTGCCGTAAAAGGTATGGAGAACAGGAAAGGGGTAATATTGCAGGGCCATCTCGATATGGTACCGCAAAAAAACAGCAATAAAGTACATGATTTTACCACCGACCCAATAGAGCTTATTGTTGAGGATGGCTGGGTGAAGGCAAATGGCACAACTTTAGGGGCTGATAATGGAATTGGCGTTGCTGCGGCACTTTCTGTGTTAGCCTCAGATAAGATAAAACACGGTCCTTTGGAGGTGTTGCTTACCGCCTCAGAGGAAACAGGTATGGATGGAGCTTCGGGACTTAAGCCGGGAGTGCTTAAAGGGGAGATATTTATAAATACCGATTCTGAAGATGAGGGTGAGCTTTTTGTGGGGTGTGCCGGTGGTGAAGATATAAATATATTTTTCAAATATTTGCCGGATACGATGCCTGATGGATATACCGGATTAAAACTTAGTGTTACGGGATTGAAAGGAGGACATTCCGGTGTTGATATAGTCAGGCAAAGGGGTAATGCAATTAAGGTATTTTTCCGGGTATTGAATATGCTTTCCGAAAAAAGCGGAGTCCGGCTTGGATCTCTCAACTGTGGCAGTTTGCGTAATGCTATTCCAAGAGAGGCTTTTGGAATATTGGTTGTGGCAAAAGAAAAAAGGGAAGAGGTTGAAAAAGTGGTAATGCAGATTGAGGAGGATGTCAGGAATGAACTTTTACAGACTGATCCGGGAGTAAATATTTCTATTGAAAATTGTGAGCTTCCCGGTGAGATAATTGACAAATCTACCCAGGATAATCTTATAAAAGCAGTAGTGGCTTGTCCAAACGGGGTGATCCGTATGAGCGATACCATGAAAGGACTCGTTGAGACTTCAACAAACCTTGCATTTATCAGGTCAGATATTGCAAATAAAAGTATAGTTGCCGGCTGTATGATGCGCAGTTCTGTTGATAGTGCAAAAAGTGAGCTGGGTACACGATTTAAGGCACTGTTTGAACTGGCAGGAGCAGAAGTTGGCTTTTCCAGCGCTTATCCCGGCTGGAAGCCTGATCTTAACTCACCTGTTCTTAATCTTATGAAAAGTGTTTATAATAAAAAATTCGGGAAAATTCCGGAAATAAAAGCAATACATGCAGGTTTGGAGTGTGGGATATTAGGAGGAAAATATCCGGATTGGGATATGATATCATTTGGCCCTACAATAAGATTCCCTCATTCACCTGATGAGAAGGTTAATATTGAGAGTGTTTCTAAGTTCTGGGAATTTTTAACAGCAACGCTTGAAAATATTCCTGCCGGTTAGTCAGTGCTTTATTTAAATTTTTTTGCCAGTTCATTGCGGGTATCCATAAGTTTTTTGGATATTCCTGCTTTATACAGGTGGGGGCTAATAAAACGCTTATGTTCGTCGGGCAGAAGAGATGCTCTGGAAACCAAATAGTTGTGTATTTCAGTTAAAGTTTTTTCTTCTTTCAGAAGATTTGCATCTCTTATCACAGGCTTTAGAAGGCTCTCTTTTGGCAGACCTTTAACTTTTGTAAACAGTTCAGGGTGTAAAGGATGATATATTATATCAACATTATCGGGATCTTCATCTTCAGTTACTATTGCATCGCGATAAAATTTTCCCTGTAGGTCGTAATATCTGATTACCTGCTTTTTTGAGGGAAGTGTTATTTTCTCCACATTATCAGACAACTTCATTTTAGGCCGGCCATTGACTTCCGTCAATTTGTACACTCCATCCAGAGCTGCCTCGTCTTTTCCGGTTACCAACTCTGTGCCGACTCCAAAAAAATCGATTGGAGCATGCTGGTCAACAATCAAGCTTTTAATCACATACTCATTCAATTGGTTGGAAGCAATGATTTTTACATAATCAAGCCCTTCATTGTCAAGCATTTTACGGGCTTTTTTACTGAGGTAGGCAAGGTCTCCGCTGTCAAGTCTGACTGCTTTAAGACGATAACCGCTTTTTTCCATCTCTTTTGCAACCATTATGGCATTCGGGATACCCGATTTCAGAGTGTCGTATGTATCAACCAAGAGAGTTGTATTTTCAGGATGGATTTTAGCAAATGACCTGAATGCTTCTATTTCACTGTTAAAGCTTTGAATCCACGAATGTGCCTGGGTTCCTGAAACAGGAATATTGTATATTTTGCCTGCCAGGACATTTGAAGTAGAAGATGCTCCTCCTATAATTGCAGCCCTGCCGGCCTGGATGGCTCCAAGTCCCTGTGCTCTTCGTAGTCCGAAATCGGAAAATTTTCTTCCTCTTGCAGCAAGTTTTATTCGAAATGCTTTTGTAGCTATCAGAGATTCAAAATTGAGAATATTGAGTAAAAAACTTTCTATCAGCTGGGCTTCAATAATATTTCCTTCAATCTGCATTACGGGAACATTTGGAAAAACAATCTCACCTTCATTCACACATTGAATATTTCCCTTGAACCTGAATGTTTTGAGATAATTTAGAAATCCATTGTCGAAACCATGGGTTTTTAAGTAGTTAAGGTCGGAGTCATTAAAGGTAAAGTTTTCAAGCATATCTAAAAAGTCCTGCAATCCGGCAAAAACCGTAAATCCTCCTCCAAAAGGGTTAGTGCGAAAAAAATAGTTAAAAACAGCCCGGTCATCTTTATTTCCATTATAAAAATACCCCTGAGCCATGGCTAATTCATAGAAATCTGTATATAATCCCCAATTGCCGCTTGAAAACCTCATTTTATTATGCGTTTAAAAAGATTGTCTGTTCCCTGTCCGGGCCGACAGATGCAATTGAAACAGGTATTTTAATCTGTTTTTCAATAAAAGAGATATAATTTTTAAGTTCGGGAGGGAACTCATTTGCACTTTTTATCCCGGTAAGCTCTGTTTTCCAGCCCGGCATTTCAATATAAACAGGTTTTACGTTGTCACTCAATTCAAAGGGGAAATAATCGATTTTTTGTCCGTTTATTTCATAATCAGTACATATCTTTATTGTATTGAACTCATCTAACACATCAGCTTTCATCATTATCAGCTCCGTAACCCCATTTACCATTACAGCATATTTAAGCGCAACCAGGTCGAGCCAGCCGCATCTTCTTGGACGGCCTGTGGTTGATCCATATTCATTTCCTGCATCACGCATTTTGTCTCCCGTGGCATCGGTTAGCTCGGTAGGGAAGGGCCCCATTCCGACACGGGTACAGTATGCTTTGAATATACCAAATACTTTTCCTATTTTTTTGGGCGCAAGCCCTAATCCTGTGCAGGCTCCGGCACATATTGTATTTGAACTGGTGACAAATGGGTATGACCCGAAATCAATATCTAACAGTGTACCTTGTGCGCCTTCGGCAAGCATTGACTTATCATTGTTAAGCAGATTATTAATAAAATGCTCGCTATCAATAATTTTGAATTTTTTTAATACCTCTGCTCCTTTAAACCACTCCTTTTCGCAATCGGCAAGGAGTTTACTGTAATCAAATCTGAAAAAATTTTCAAGCAGCTGTTTATGAGAATTTATGCGTTCTGAATATTTATCTTTAAAGTTATTTAGCAGATCTCCCACCCTTAACCCTTCACGTCCAATCTTATCTTTGTATGTTGGTCCGATACCTTTTAGTGTGGAACCGATTTTAGCCTCTCCTTTATACTGTTCCGAAGCCATATCAATGATCCGGTGAGTTGGCAGGATCAGATGGGCTTTTTTTGAGATATAGAGATTAGGGGTAAGGTCTATTCCTAACTTATTTATAGAATCAATCTCTTTTTTGAAGACTGTAGGGTCAATAACTACCCCGTTGCCTATAATATTTATTTTATTTTCTCTGAAGATACCCGATGGAATTGTATGCAAGACCTGTTTAACATTATTGAATTCCAATGTATGCCCGGCATTTGGCCCTCCCTGAAAACGGGCTATTACATCATAGCGGGGCGTAAGTACATCCACAATTTTTCCTTTGCCTTCATCACCCCATTGGAGGCCAAGTAATACATCAACCTTCATAAATATGAAAAATTTAATTTACAAATAACTTAGTGAAAATGATTTTAGCAGCTATTTATCAGCCACTAAAATTACAAATAATTTTTGGGGAAAATTTAAAACCGTACCCCTATGGGAGGGATATTTATAAATTATTAAGGAAGGTCAGGTTGATTTAACAAACTTGCCATAAATATAGAGTGTATGATGAGAAAGGATAAAGTTGTTTTTCAAACATGCATCTTCAATAATTTCGCGTATGCGGGGGTCATAAAATTCAGATATTTTACCTGTACCCGTATCGATAATGTGGTCATGCTTGTTAGTTGCCAATGCTTTTTCAAACTGGGCTATATTTTTACCAAATTGATGTTTTATCACAAGCTTACAATCCTGCAGGAGGTCAATAGTGTTGTACAAGGTAGCACGGCTGACTCTGTATTTTTTATTTTTCATCGAGATATACAATGATTCGATATCGAAGTGCCCGTCTCTTGAGTATATCTCCTCTAAAATGGCATAACGTTCAGGTGTTTTTCGATGCCCTTTCTGTTCGAGGTACTCTGTGAAAATTTTTCTCACAGCATCCCTTGTTTTCTGGCTATTCATATTTAATCCAACTTAAAATAAATTCAAAAGTATAAAAAATTTTGATAATTCAGATAGTTTCTAAATTAATCATTAAGGTTCTCATCTCTTGATACATTATCGATACCTTTAATTTTTTCAAGTTTTGATATAAGATTTGACAGATGTTCTGCATCGTGGATATAGAGGAACAGGTCTCCTTTGAAGATTCCTTCATGTGTATCGAATTTTACCGAACGCATATTAATACTGTTTTGCTTTGAGATAACATTTGTTACCTCATTTACAATTCCTATCCTGTCAAATCCTTCAAGCCGTACTCTTGTCAGATGTGACTGTTTTTTAAATCTTGTCCATTGTACCGTAACAATCCGGTTGCCATGGCTTGACAGTAACTTTTCAACCTCTTTGCAGCCTGTTTTGTGAATTATAACATGTTCGTTGGCCCCTATATATCCTATTGTATCATCGCCGGGGATCGGATTACAGCATTTGGCAAGTGAGTAGGTGACATTATCCTGGTTTTCTTTGAGCAGAAAAGGTTTCCTTTTGTCAATTTTATTGCTTTCGGCCATACTGTTTTGATCTTCGGGCTTTTTTTTCCTGCTGAAAGTTATATTCCAATATTTAACCAGCTTATTGGGTGACTTTTTACCGAGAATTTCATCTATGTAACCCAGTTCCAGAAATCCCATCCCCAATTCAGAATAGAGTTGTTCTTTGTTGTTAAGGTTAAAATGGTTAATCACCTTTTTAAGATTATTTGAGGTTATTGGGGCTTTGATCTGTTTCATAGCCTCTTCGAATATCTCTTTTCCCTTTTCAATATGCTCTTTCTTTTTCAGTTTAAAAGCATTTTTGATTTTGGTGCGGGCTTTTGCCGTTGTTGCAAATTTCAGCCACTCCAGCCGGGGTGTCTGTTTTTCAGAAGTTAATATTTCAACCTGATCTCCATTAGTCAGGACGTGGCTGATGGGCACTAGTTTAAGATTGATTTTTGCACCTATACATTTATTGCCCAAATCGGTATGGATCTCATATGCAAAATCGACAACAGTAGATCCAAGCGGCATTGAAATCATGTCGCCATTGGGAGTGAAGACATTAATTTCGGTTGAATAGAGATTGAGTTTGAAATCATCCAGAAATTCAAATGCATCTGAGTCAGGACTTTTTAATTGTTCACGTATTCTATCTATCCATGTATCCAATTCATTTTCGAAAGTACTGATATCCTTATAGCGGTAATGTGCTGCAAATCCATGTTCAGCCACTTCGTCCATTCTTTCTGTACGAATCTGTACCTCTACCCATTTTCCCTGCGGCCCCATTACGGTAACATGCAGCGATTCATAACCATTCGCCTTAGGCATAGTGATCCAGTCGCGGATCCTGTCGGGGTGAGGTTTATATATATCGGTTACTAACGATAATACATCGAAGCATTGTCGTTTTTCTGAGATTCCCTCGCGGGTTTTAATTATTATCCTGACAGCCAGTATATCATAAATTTCATTGAAAGTCACCCCTTTAATTTTCATTTTTTGCCAGATCGAATAGGTAGACTTAAGCCGGTGGGTAACAGTACTTTCTATATTTTCCGATTTTAGTTTTTCTCTGATGGGCCTGATAAATTCGTTGACAAGGTAATTTCTTTTTTCCTCCTGATTGTGAAGCATAAGGAGGATCTTATTATACTCGTCAGGGTGTTTATATTTAAAACTGAGTTCTTCAAGTTCGCTTTTAATGGCATAAAGCCCCAGTCTGTGAGCAAGCGGTACATAAAGGTAAAGTGTTTCACCGGCGATTTTTATTTTTTTCTGAGGCTGCAAAGAGTCGAGGGTTCTCATATTATGAAGGCGATCAGCTATTTTTATCAATATGACTCTGACATCTTCAGAAAGGGTCATCAGAATTTTTTTCAGATTCAGCGCCTGTCCGGAGTCAAAGTCTCCCGATAGTTTTGTTAGCCCGTCAACTATGCCTGCTACCTTCTCCCCGAACATATTTTTAATATCCGGGATAGAGTATTCGGTATCTTCCACAACATCATGCAGAATAGAGGCGCATATTGATGTAGCTCCAAGCCCGATATTTTTTGCTACGATCATTGATACGGATAAGGGATGTAAGATAAAAGGCTCTCCGGATTTACGCTTGATCCCTTCATGTGCAGCATTTGCAAATCTAAAAGCTTTTTCTATCCGGTCGATGCGCTCCCGGTCAAATTTGGCCTTTATCACCTTCATGAACTCCTGATAAAGGTCATCTATCTGTCTGATTTCAGCTTTTGTAAAATGTTGCACCTTTTGTTATTGTTTATTTTATTATATCACTTCAGATCTGTTACGAATATCTTTTTATAATGTTTGTTCATATACTTTTAAAATTGCAGATGTCATATTTGACCATAAAAATTTTTTCTTTTCAATCTTTATATTTGCTTCAAAAGCCTCCTTTTTATTGTGACTGAAAAAGTCAAACAGAGCATCGGCAATTGATTTTTCATCGGGCTCTGTAACATAACCTGCCACATTGTGCGGAATGATTTCAGGCAGTCCGCCCACGTTGGTTACCAGCATAGGTTTGTTAAAATGGTACCCTATCTGGGTTACACCGCTTTGAGTTGCATTTTTATAAGGTTGTGCAACAATATCTGCACAACTGAAATATATATTTACGCTGCTGTTTTCAATAAAATCGGTATGCAGGATTACCTTGCTGCTTATATTCAGCTTTTTAATTAATTCAAGGTAAGGTTTACTTTCTGTATAAAATTCTCCTGCAACCAAGAGTTTCAGGTTAAGCTTGGTTAGCCTTTCATCTGCAAATGCTTTTATAAGCAGGTCAAGTCCTTTATACTCCCTGATGAAACCAAAAAACAGTATATATCTGTAATCACTGTTCAGGTTGAGGATTTTTAATGCCTTATCTCTTGAAACAGGTTCCCCAAAGTTATCAAAAAGAGGATGAGGAGACAGTTCTGCGGGTAGTTTATCTGTAAATTTAAAAATATCGTTAAATACTTTTTTCGATTGTGCTATAATACCGTCTGTTACTTTAAGAAAATACCGGGTCAGCATTTTATCTCCCGGCCTTTTTTCATGTGGTATTATATTATGTGCAATTGTGATAACCTTTGAGTGCCTGTTTTTTCTTACAATACGGGCAATTGTTCCAAAACAGGGTGCCAAAAATGGCAACCAGTAGCCAATTAATATAATATCAGGTTTCTCTTTTCTGATCCTTTTTCCGGTTTTTATCCAGTTAAAAGGGTTCACTGAATTGATTGTTCTTGAAATTTGAATATTTTCAGGAGCTTTTTCTCCTGAAAATTGTGATTTCCCCGGGAAGAGCAGAGATGGGTATTGTAATGTGAAAGTTTCGACTGACACACTATAACCCTCTTTGGCAAACTCTTTAGCCAGCCTTTCGTTATAGGAGGCGATTCCTCCCCTGTAAGGGAATGCAGCACCTATGATTTTAATTTTTTTCAAAGCAGGCATTTACTAATTTTTTAAACACAAATTTATCAATTGGAAAAGAAATATTGTTTTCATTTATACCATTTATTTTAATCCATCTGAATGACTGGCTTCCCTCCCTTATTTTCTTAAAATTGAAAGGAGTATCTGATATTTCGAATTTTATCGGATCGGTCAGTTCAGCCAAGTAATAGATGCTGATTAACTGGTGTTTGTCAAAAAACAGTGCTTCCTGAAAGAAGTCGGTTGTATAAAAGTGCCTTATATTTTTAATTTCCTGTCCGTTACACTCTTCCGAGAACTCTCTTTTCAGGCATTCCACGGTGCTTTCTCCATATTGAAGTCCTCCGCCCGGGAATTTGGTCATTTTAATATTATGTCTGAATTCATCAGTAATTAATATTTCATTTTTATCATTTAATATCAGTCCGTATACACGGATGATAAATTTACCCTGGTCAGTCATCAATATTGTTATTTATAAACGTTAAAATGTCCTCTTCCTTTTCCGGTTGAAACCAATGAACCTTCGGATCGTTTCTGAACCAGGTAATCTGTTTCCGGGCATATCTTCTGGTGTTTCTCTTTATAAGTTCGATAGTTTTTTCTTTTGATATTTTTTTGTCAAAATAGTGAAAAAATTCGCGATATCCCACTGTATTAAGAGCATTGAGACTTTTGTACTTATAAACCGCTTTTGCTTCTTTTTCCAAACCTGCGTTAATCATCTCATCAACACGCCTGTTAATATTGTGATGAAGAGCTTTTCTGTCACTGTTGATCCCTATTTTCAATATTTCAAAAGGTCTGCTTACAGGAAGATCTGATCTGAATGAAGAGTATGGCTTTCCTGATGTGAGGCATATTTCCAGGGCATGAATTATTCTTGCAGGATTTTTCAGATCTGTTTTTTCATAATAAACCGGGTCAAGTTGTTTAAGCTGCATTCTGAGGCCTTCAAGTCCTTCCCTGATATGTACGGACTGAAGGTTTTTTCTGATTTCAGGATCTGCATCCGGCATTATGTCAATTCCTTTGCAAACTGCATCAATATATAGCATGGAGCCTCCTGCCATCAGAAGAGAGTCATATTTTTCAAATAATTTATTTATTAGCTGCAACACTTCTGTTTCATATATAAAGGCATTATAATTTTGAAAAATGGAGTGTGAGTGAATAAAGTGATGTTTGACAGAAGTCAGCTCTTTTTTGGAAGGAACAGCTGTTCCAATGGAAAGTTCACGATAAATCTGCCGGGAATCGGCAGAAATGATCTCTGTTTTCAGACGTTTTGCAATATTTACCGCAATCCGGCTTTTACCGATAGCCGTGGGACCTGTTAATATAATTAAGGTTTTAGTCATATTTCCGGCTAAAAATTAAACAAATTTGTAACCGGCTGAATAACTTAAAAGTCTTCCATCTCTCCGAACAGTTCATTATAGTCGTCCAAAATTCCAAAATCCATAAATACTTCCTCTTCCTGAAATTTTTTGGCAATACTATTATTACTGTTACCGGAAAGTACCTGAACGGGAGCATCACCCTCCATTGCGGTGACTAACGGTTCTTTTAACTTTGTTCCCATGTCAATATCAATTAGTTCTATAAGCAGTGACCTGTCTTCCGAAAGATCAAATGTATAATAGAGCTTTTGCCCCTTCTCTTTTATCAGGTCAGTTAATTTTGCATTCTGCATCAATAAATATGCTCCTCCGTCAAAGCCTGCATCCATCATTGATATCTCTGCTGTTTTTAAGCCCTCATCGTCAGTCATAAAAAAAGAAGCTATCTGACAGGGCTCAAAATCACAATTCATCTGAATAAAAGTGTGGAGGTCAAAAAATGAGTGCTTTCCGTCGATTTTCATTTTTATCAGAAAATTTTCAGACTCTTTTGAGGTGATCCTAAATGTAAAAATCATAGCCTTTAAGAAATGTTTTTATCAAAGTTATAATGCTTTTTATTCAAAATACAAGATAGAACAATCACTTTCCGATAGATAAAGTTTATTAAACTTAAAAATCAACTAAAATTTTCTTATAGGAAATGGTTGTTAATAAGTTGATTTATAAAATTTTGCATTTTTGTTTATCGAAAAGAGAGCATTTAAAAATGATTTTTTTGATTGAGATTAAAAAATGTTAAAAAAAACTAATGATTGTAAACAATTTTACACATAGTACTACCGAACCGTAATTAATATGATTTTACAGAGTATTTACAATAAATTCCGGGGATAAAAAAAGCTGCCTGAATTCGGTTATTTTCAGACAGCCTTTGATTTTACAATAATATTGATTTATTTTACTGAATCCATATATTCGATCAGTTCAATTACTTTTGTTGAGTATCCCCATTCATTATCGTACCATGAAACCACTTTAACAAAGTTGTCGTTAAGCCCTATGCCGGCACCGGCATCAAAAATGGAAGCACGGGGATCACCCAGAAAATCATTGGAAACAACTGCTTCCTCAGTATATCCAAGAATTCCTTTTAATTCACCTTCGGATGCTTTTTTCATTGCAGCGCAAATTTCCTGATAAGAAGCGCCTTTTTCTAATCGCACAGTCAGATCAACAACCGATATGTTGGGAGTCGGAATACGCATTGCCATACCTGTAAGTTTTCCGTTAAGCTCGGGGATAACCTTTCCAACTGCTTTAGCGGCACCTGTTGAAGAGGGGATAATATTTTGTCCTGCCCCGCGTCCTCCCCGCCAATCTTTCATTGAGGGGCCGTCGACGATTTTTTGAGTAGCGGTACTTGCATGCACAGTGGTCATTAAGCCTTCAATTATTCCGAAATTATCATGCAGCACTTTTGCAAGAGGAGCAAGACAATTTGTAGTGCATGATGCATTTGACACGAAATTCATATCCTTTTTATAAGAAGTGTGGTTAACACCCATTACAAACATCGGTGTATCATCTTTGGACGGAGCCGACATTACAACTTTTTTTGCACCTGCATCAAGATGTCCCTGTGCTTTTTCCTTTGTCAGGAATAGTCCGGTAGATTCCACTACGTACTCTGCACCGACTTCATCCCATTTCAGATCTGCAGGGTCAGGCTCGGAAGTAACCCTGATCTTTTTTCCATTAACTGCCAGCATACCCTCTTCAACCGACACGTCACCTTTGAACCGTCCGTGGGTTGAGTCATATTTAAGCATATAAGCGATGTAGTCAACATCAATAAGGTCGTTTATACCAACAACTTCAATGTTGTCATTTGCAGCGGCTACACGGAAAACCAACCGTCCGATGCGCCCGAATCCGTTAATACCAATTTTAATCTTTGACATAGAAGAGAATTTATTTTGATGATTTACTTATTAATACTTTTCAGGTTTAATTCCTGAATCCTACATAAATACAAATTAAATATTATTATTCCACAGAATCAAATAGTGATGCTGTTTTCCTGAAAAAAAACAAAGAACCTTAATATAAATTTAAAAAGATATTATATGTTGAATATGAATATGCGGGGCATTTACATGTTTTGCAGGAAAAAAACGTAAATACCGTAATTAATAGTATGATCGCCATTATTCTAAAAAAAAATATCATTGAAATGCTGATCTTCTTCATATTTTTTTAAATTTGCAGCCTTTTAGAGCCGTTGATAATAATTCTATAAATTTTTAACAAAAAAATAGAACTTTTATTGTAATAAATTGAAAAAATAGAATTAAAATTGCAAAAACAAGTGTGCTCTGTTTGTTTGACACAAGCCCCGTTAAATAAGTGGCTAATGAGTGTGTTTATTAAGGTTGTCCTGTTGATAACAAAGGGGAAAAGAAAGAATTTTATTTAACATTTCTTTTGTACATTGCTGAGAATTTTTATACGTTTGTATTATTAACTAAATTTGAAAAGACATTTTGTCTGAAATAATGATGAAGAGATTAAATAAATTAAAATCAATCAATCAATTAAGTTCAATTAAAAGCAAGTTGCTATGAAAAAATTTACTGGAAATTTTTTGCTCGTCGGACACCGTTTTGGCCGTGTTCTTCGAAAAATTGGCTTAAGCATGATTGTTTTGCTGATGACAATGACGGTATTTTCACAAGGATTGCCGGAAGACCCGCAGCAGACTTTACATGTTTGGGCTGAAAAAGCTGATGATTATTGTTATCGTCAGGATAATATTTATGGGGTCGACATTTTGGTGAAAGACTTTGTAAAAATTGATTCATTTTCACTTGTTCTGAAATATCCCGCAACCGGAGATTTTCGGTTTATTGGGGTAACCGGAGTGCGTACTCAATTGAGTGCAATGGTGGTCAATGAGTCACCGGCAGGCACCATAAAGTTTAACTGGAAGGGTAATCCTCTGACGGATGGTACAATTTTGCCGGATAATGACACGATTCCGATATTCACGCTTGAGTTTGAATTGGTCAATTTTCCGGAACAATATGTATATAACTCCTCCGGCGAAGTGATTAACAATCTGACCAAAGAGATTGCCCTTAACTGGGACGTTGCCAATTGTAAGTATTGGAATCATGTCGGACAAGTGGTTAATATTCTGACAACTCAACTTTTTAATGGGAAACTTGTTGCAACCCAGAAATTTGAAGATGTAGTTGTTAATGCAGGAGTTGCTGATTGCTACGGCTTGGATGCAGTTGCAACGGTTACCAAACCAGCTCCGAATGGATATACATACTCATTTAACGGGGCCCAATTCACTTCCAGTGCATCAACGGGTGTTGAAGCACCCTCATGCTGCAACACTGTTGTTGTTAAAGAAGGTGATTGTATATCTTTTACAAAAAGTTTTGAAGTTACAGCTCCCGAACCTTTGACATTTGATGTGGCTGATACGGTTTATACCAACTGTCCCGACGGATTGGCAGATATTCAGATATTTGCTGAAGGAGGTACAAGCCCTTATACATATTATGTTATTCCTGCAGCTGATTGGGAAAACACCGTGTATAATGATCTGCTAAATGCTGTAGGTAAAGCAGGAAGGATAGCAGCTATTGAAGATTATGCAAGAACCAATAGTGTGGCGCAGCGTTCAGAAGGTGAATACTGGATTATTGTGCTGGATGCAAATGAGTGTATTGACGTTGGAATCGGAATAGAAAGTGGGTTCTGGTGGCAAAAAGTTGTGGTTGTTGATGAAAAAGATTCCTGGGATATCATTTTTGATGAAGAACTTTCTAAGTTGATGCTTGATTGTTATCTTCCTCCATCAGTGACTTCGGGTGACGGCCGCATTGTTTTCACCATCACGGGAGGCACTCCTTTTGTAGATGGATACAATGTATGGGTAAATGATATGTGGGCAGGTCGCTATACAACATATGACAGTAACGTAGATGAAGAGCCTGTTCTTATTGCAGGTGAATATAATTTCCGGATCACCGATTCACTCGGATGCTGTTGCTATGATCTCAGCTATATTATTGAACAGCCTGAGCCTATTACATTCTGGGTTGATCATACTGATGCTTCATGTAATGTAGATAATGGAAGTATTACTGTTGATATTGAATCTATTGAAGGAGGTTCCGGCGACTACGAAGATTGGTGGTGGGTTTACTCTACTTCACCCGATTTTAATCCGGAGGATACAGATACTATTAAAGTAGGCGACGGAGGAATAGGACAATCTGCAACCGGGCTTGCAGCAAATGTATATTATGTGCGTATATTTGATGCTAACGGTTGTTTTGCAGATTTCAGGAATCCAAACGGTGACAATGCCGTTAAAGTACTGACTACTCAATTTGATCTTGTATATGATCCGATTCAGTGCTTTGGCGGAAGTACAGATGTAAGTATAGTTCTTACTACCGGCACAGGCGGTCATGAATTTGAATACCGGGCAAGACTTGGACATTGGCCATGGACTGCTTATCAGAAAAGTAATGTATTTCCAAACCTATTGTCCGGATTATATACATTTGAAGTATATGATTTAACTATTGATTGTTCATATTCGTGGACAGTATGGATTCAGCAACCAATGAAGCTGTGGCTGAATGTTATAGATTATTTGACACTTCCACCCACATGCCCTGAAAATAGTGACGGCAATCTTGTTGTTCAGGCTTTCGGAGGAACTCCTTTTGAAGGAGAAGGCAGCGGTTTGGGCTATGAATATAAACTTGATAATAATGCATGGACACGCGCTACAGGATATAATACTTTTGCGATTGACACAAAAGAGCATGTCATTCATGTAAGAGATGCAAACGGATGTGAAGAAGAGTTTTATTTCAGATGGGATGATATGGAGAATGAGATTGCATTTGCCGATACTATCTGGAATAGTTGTCCTCTGAATAAAATCAATCTGTTTAACAGCGACAGATGGGATGATTGGTTCCAGGGTCAATGGGATTGGGAACTGTTTGGAAATATTCAGCCCGATTGGGGATATTTGGAAGATTTCTCATGGTACGGCATTCCGATTGAGCATTTTACCGGAGTTGTTACATTTGATTACCATTTCTGGACTTCAGATTCAGGATGGTTCGAGATGCCTGTACAGGGTGTACAACAGATAAGAAATCCCAAATTCTATATTACTGATAAAAATCCTGCCGGTAATCCTCAGGCAGTTGTAGACGAAGGTCAGGTAATCGGACATCTTTCAGCATTTGGAAAGGGCGATTACTGGGTTGTTGCAATGGATGAGTGGGGATGTTTCTCCAATATTGAGAAGATCGTTATTATGGATCCTCCTGTTATGGAGTTGACTGTTAGTACAGAAAAAGCCGGTTGTGCCGGTAGTACTGACGGTAAAATTATTATTGAAGCAGAGAACGGACGGTTCAGGATTCCACCGCAGAATACTAACAGGTATCAATATTTGCTTACTCAGCAGACTCATATTTTCACTCAGGAAGAGTGGTGGGCACAAGCTACCTGGATGCCGTTCACTACCGGTAATGTTTTTAACGACAGTCTTGCAGTAATTAGTGTTCAGGCAAGCAGCAAGCCATACTATATAGCAGTACGCGACTATTGCGCCGTAGAAAATCCTGATCTTATTCAGATTCTCGGTCCATTTTATATTGAAGGTTCTGATCCGATAGAAGTTGCCTGGGAAGATGGTATGATCAAAAATATTACATGTCATATACTTCGTCCCGAGGAAGACGGAATGTGTGTATCAGATAATGACGGTGCCATAACCGGCTTGTTAGCTGCCACTACCGGGGGATCAAGCAATAATTATCAATTTACACTTGATTATTTTTATGGACACACTAATGAACCGTTTAATTTTAAAGCTTTAAATAATGGAAGTAGTTTTCCGGAAACAAATAGTACAGGTGAATTTATTAATTTACCTGCCGGTGACTATCTGCTTACCATAACTGATGACTCGCTCGGGTGTCAGACTACTTATGAAATAGAAATTACTGAACCTGACTGCTTCTGGGCAGAAGTTGATGTTGTTAATCCAAGCTGCTATGAAGCTCATGACGGATTGTTGCTTTATAGAATTTATGGCGGAACAGCCCCTTACCAGGAAGCTACAAATAATGTCGGCATTTGGGAAAATGCCAATGATATTCCTGAAGAAAGATGGTTCGATGCTGCTGCAATTAATGTTGAAGGACATGATTTTGTTGCATTCGATCGCAGAGTTCGTGCAGGAGATAAGGCTATTTGGGTCAGAGATGCCAACGGCTGTGTTTTTGGTCCTGTTGATGTTATTGTAGATCAGCCCGGTAAATTGGAAATTACAAATGTAATAGAGACTCCGGTAAGCTGTAACAACCAGAAAGAATTACATGAAGGTGACATTGATGATGGAAGTATCACATTTACTCCCCTCGGAGGATGGGATATGGGTGATGACGGATTTAAATACACCGCCGAATTGTGGAATGGTGCCACCAGGGTTGACACCAAAACTTTTGATGTACTGCAGGATATTACATTCAGCGGACTGAAAGTAGGGAACTATGTAATTAAACTGTATGAGTATAATCAAAGTATTGCCGATGACGGTTATGCAAAACCGATCACAACATATTCAGATTACTTTGATGATTTCCATAATTGGATTGAATTTGATTCATTCCAAAACCCGGATCTGACAAAATGCTTCGTACTTTACGATCAGACAGTTACAGAACCGGCTCCCATCGTTTATGAATCTATTGACTGGCGTCCGGTAAAATGTCATAATGAAGCCACGGGAGAAATTTTTATATCAAATATTTCAGGTGGTACACCAAGTATTGTAGATGGATACTATGTCGGACTTGAAGGTCCTGTTGATTATGATTATACCTTACAGTCAAATCACGATACACATTATGTCGGAGATCAGGATGGTATTGACTGGTTCAAAACCGGTGCCGGTGTGAATGATTTCACATTTGACAATCTTACCTGGGGCCACTATACTGTTCATGTGGGAGACGGCAATGATTGCTGGATCTATAAAGAGTCCGGTGAGATTGAAAATCCGGATACTCTTAAGATTGATATTGTACAGCTTGTCAAGCATGCAATATGTAATGGAGGAACCGGCATAATTCAAATTGATGCTTCAGGCGGTGTAGGAGATTACTGGTATGCAGTGGATTCCACACTTGTACCTGATCCGGGAGCGCATACTTTCCCGAATGATCTTGACCTGAATGAATATCTTGCTAACCTGAAATGGCAGCGCAGTGATACATTCGATGTAACTGCTGCAACCTGGATAGGGTATGTTAAAGATGAAAATGGTTGTATTACCGGTTTTGCCACCGATAAAAACGGAGCACCGATCTATCATCACAGAACTACCGTTCTTGAGCCGGATCCAATTTTGGCTGATGGTTTTGATCAGGTACCTGCCAAATGCTATATGGATGCAAATGGTAAGATTCTGATCAGATCTATCTGGGGAGGCAACGGCCAGGCATGGACAATTGAAGTTAGCGGAACCGACTATAAAGGCGACCCGGTATCTGAAAGTTATACCAAAACCGGCTCTTCTGCTGTTGAACTTACCGGTTTACCGGCATCAACCAATTTGACTAATGAAGAAGATATGACCGCTGATGATTACTATACAATTGTTATTTATGATAAGTATGGTTGTGCATCAAAGGAATTCTATCAGTATGTTACTCAGCCTGAAGAGTTCATTGTGGTTATGAAAGATAAACAAAATGCCTTTATTTGTCCGAATGACCAAGCCGGTATATTTGAAGTACAGGTTGTTAAGGGAGGTGTTGATTTTGGAATCGGACCTGACGGCAAACCATTGTATGAATATAAGTGGGAAGCTTATAGTGATGAAGGATATACTATGCTGATTGACAGTCTGTCAGATGATACTTACGGCTTTACCAAAACATTCTTGGGATATGCCGGATTGTATTACAGAGTTTGGGCCCAAGATGCCAACGGTTGTGAAACATCACGTGATACCTTTATTCAGGCTCCTGAGCCGATTGAATTCAGCGTAAGGAAACTTACATGCTATGGCGATCCCAAAGCTTCTGCAAGAATTTACGCTACAGGCACTGAAGGCAGAACATTCAGAGTTCTCTACAAAGAGATTCTTAATGGAAATGGCAACGGTGAGTGGATCGAATTTAACGGTTGGTTTACTGAATCAATAGATATGATTGAAGAGTTCCTGTACGATGACGAACAGCTGAGAGACCGCCACTATGCAGTAGTTGTGGAAGATATAATGGGATGTCGTTCTGCTGTTGATACTCTTACATTTGATAAAGTTCAGACACAGCTGATTGCATCTGCCAGCATAAATGGTAATGAAATTACCGTTGAAGCATTTGGCGGTGCTGTTGATGAATATCTGAACCACCATTATCAGTATGCTGCTGCTCCTGTTGGTGATGGATCACCGCTGGTATGGCAGGATGACAATATCATTGTTGTTGATGCTAATGCAGAGTATGTTGTTTATGTTCGTGACTATCACCTGCGCTGTATTGCTACCGATACCGTTACAGGAGGTGCCGGTACATATACAATTGCCGAAATACAGGGTGAAGGAGATGCATCTCCGTTAGTTGGTGATGTAGTGATTGTTGGTGGTACTGTTACAGCAATAGCTGATGGAGAAGGATTCTTTATGCAGGATGCAATTGCAGCATGGAGCGGAATCTTTGTTGCTACCGATGAAACCGGTGATGTGGTAATCGGAGACGGAGTAAAAGTTATAGGGCAGGTAGCTGAAATCGATGATGTAACAACTATAGTTGCAAGTGAGGTAACTGTTGCTGAACCACTTTTGGCAATCACTCCTTTAGAACTTGATTCACCGTCAGAAGTTGCAAATGAAATGTATGAAAGTGTGCTGACAATTGTTAAGAAAGCCGGTGCAGGTGAAGTAGATGAAGATACCGGTCAGTTTGAATTATTCTACGAATTAGATGATAATGCCGTAGTTAATAACTGGCTGTATGCTTACGATACTGACTCTATCATAGCCGGTAACTTCTACAATGTTACAGGTATTGTTAACGGCAGGGAAAATGCCTTTACTCTTGAACCGAGAATGGAAGAAGATATCGAAGATATCACTAAAACCACTCCTGCTGTTACTATTCCTCAGTCAGTTGAATTCAAAGTTTATCCGAATCCTTTCAACGACTATATCTACATTGATAATCACGACAAACTTACAAGAGTTGTTATAAGCAACATTGCAGGCCAGCGTGTTATCGATATAGAATTCCCCACAAGGGAGATCCGTACAGAAAATCTGGTAAGCGGTGTTTACGTTGTAAGTATGTTTACTGAAGACGGAAGGGCCAAAACAGAGAGGATTATTAAAAGCAAAAGGTAATACCGAATTGATTGATTAAAAAGGGGAAGCTGATAAGCTTCCCTTTTTTAATGCTGATTATTAATTAAATTTTCTTTATTGCACTCAATACAGCTTTCTTTCTTGTCTATTAAGCCGATTAACTATTTTTGTGTAAAATGAATTATTTAGAATCAGCTTTAGAGATTATGGATATAATTAACAAACATGTTACTATCAGGGAATTTAAAAAGAAAGATATTTCTGAAGAACTACTTGAAAAGATTATCTATTCAGGTACAAGGGCTTCAACTACCGGAAATATGCAAGTGTACAGCGTTATTGTAACAAAAGACAGACTAATGAAAGATAGACTTGCACCACTCCATTTTAATCAGCCCGTTGCTGTTAATGCTCCTGTATTATTGACATTTATAGCTGATTTTAACCGGTTTTCAAAATGGTGCAAATATAATAAAGCAGAACCCGGATATTCCAATTTTATATCATTTTACACTGCTTCGATCGATGCATTGCTTGTTGCCCAAAATGTTTGTATTGCTGCAGAAAGTCATGGATTGGGAATATGTTATCTTGGGACTACCACATATAATGCAAAAGAGATAATTGAAGTATTAAACCTTCCCAAATTGACTTTCCCTGTTACTGCCGTTGCTTTGGGATACCCTGATGAAAAGCCCGGTTTAACCGACAGATTGCCGCTTGAAGGGATTGTTCATCAGGAGAGATATTGTAACTATTCCAAGGAAGAGATTGACAAATTATATTATTATAAGGAGAATCTTGAGTTGATGAAACAATTTGTCAGAGAAAATAGTAAAGAAACCCTTGCCCAGGTATTTACCGATGTGAGATATCCTAAATCAGATAATGAACATTTTTCTGTCAAGATGCTGCAAACGCTCAGAGACCAAGGGTTTATTGATTAGTGGGGTGTTTGTTGAAATCCCTTGAATATCCTTGTGCCGTAGGCATTATTAATATATCGTCGATATTTACATGATATGGCCTTGAAATTACGAAAAGTATTGTTTCAGCAATATCTTCAGCATATAAAGGTGTAAATCCCATATAAACACGGTTTGCCCTCTCTTTGTCACCGTGAAATCTTACCATGGAGAATTCTGTTTCAACGGCACCGGGACACACAGAGGTGACTTTTATGCCATGGTTCAGCAGGTCAAGCCGCATTCCTTTAGTCAATGATTGTACAGCATGCTTTGTGGCACAATATACATTGCCTTTGGGATATGTCTCTTTTCCGGCAATTGATGAAATGTTGACTATATGTCCCCTGCCTCTTTTTATCATCCATTGTGCAACTATTCGCGAGATATGGAGAAGTCCTTTCACATTTGTATCAATCATCTGCTCCCAATCATCTGGCGATCCATCGGCAAAGCTATCCAGCCCCATTGCCAGTCCGGCATTATTGATCAGAATATCAACATTTAAATTTAAATCTTTGATCTGTTGTAAACTCTTTTCTGTTTCATCTTTGCTTCTTATATCAAAATTTAAAGTGAACACAGTCTGATTGTATTTACTTTTTATCTCCGATTTTAATGAGTTAAGCCTCTCATTTCTTCTTCCTGTCAGGATCAGGCTGTAACCTTTTCCGGCAAGAAGCAGTGCTGTTGCTTTACCAATTCCCGAGGTTGCTCCTGTAATTAAAACTGTTTTTTCCATTAGCTTAAATTTGTAATTCTCTAAATTAATAAATCTAAATTTTTTATAGAAATGTTGTGTAATGAAATATTTTTATTTTTGCTATGTTTACCTAAAATATCATGCTATGAATGAGATTACTCAAAAGGAAACTGAATCTTTGATTAATTCGATCCCGGAACCCGATAACCTTGAAGATGTAATATTTTCTTTAATTGTTAATCCAAATTTGTCGTGTATCAACTATTTCAATGATTTTAGTGAATTTCCTGTTTCAAATACTTCAATCGGCTCAACCGAAAGTGATGAAACCGGATTATTCGATATTGATACTGAAGGAAGAAGTATGGCAATGAGTACTCATGCTTTTCACCATCATATTGAAAATGATCCTAAAAAAGCTACTGAAATATTAATATCAAAAGCTGCAAGGAAAATGTACTGCTTAGGTGCACAACCTGTTGCAATCAGTGCAATGTTATATCATATAGATTTTGCTGATGTAAACGGACAAAATATTGCATCCGGAGCTAAAAAGGGATTGGAAAATGCTGCTCAAAAATTTAATTTGAAAATTTCCGACCGCAAGATACGGTTCGACCATTTTAAATGTGATGAATTTGTGCCGCCTACAATAATAATAAGTATGGCAAGCTTAGTAAAAGATAAAGAGAAGATTATCAATCATGCTTTTAAAAAGAAAGGGGGAAATATCTTTGTTATTGGCCGGTCTGTCAATGATTTGGGTTCTTCCGAATACCTTGAATTTTTTCATGGTATAGAAAATTCCCCATTGCCCGCTTTTAATATTGATACCGAGATTAAAATACAGCGGGCTTTAACCAAATTACACAGACATGGACTATTACAAAGTGCTTGTCCTGTCGGAAGGGGAGGATTGTTTTTTACATTACTCCGGGCCGGGATACCAAACGGGCTTGGTTTTGACATAACTACAGATGCAGAAATGCGTATTGACTCATTTCTGTTTGGAGAAGCCATGGGAAGAGTGTTGGTAGAGGTAAACTCAAAAGATCAGGATGATTTTGTGGATTTGATGATCAATATTAAAATGCCATTTTTTACCTTGGGGCATATTACAAAAGGAGAGATCAGAGTTGATGACAATTCGCTTGGATTTATTGATAAAATGACTCCAGTAAAGTAATTTTAAAAATTCCTTAATTGCCACGTTCCTTACGGATGGTTTGGCCTGGAGTCTGTTATTTATTCCGGATGCCCGTAATACCTTATAAAAAATCAGAACTAAATAAGAAGAGGCAGGTTGAAGATATGTTCGACAGTGTCTCACACAGTTATGATATGTTAAATCATCTGCTTTCTTTCAATATAGATAAGATATGGCGGAGAAGTGCAATTCAAAGGCTTCGGGAGTACAATCCTTCAACAATAATTGATTTAGCTACAGGTACTGCCGATTTTGCTATTGCTGCCACAAGGCTTAAACCAAAAAAAATTACCGGGATTGACCTGTCGGAGGGGATGCTTGAAATTGGAAGACGAAAGGTTGGCAGAAAGGGACTTGCACATTTAATAACATTGATTAAGGGAGATTCGGAAAATCTGCCTTTCGATGATTCTCTTTTTGATGCTGCCATTGTTGGGTTTGGGGTTAGAAATTTTGAAAATTTGGAGAAAGGTTTAAGTGAAGCATACAGGGTTCTTGTACCGGGTGGAGTTTTTGGTGTATTGGAATTTTCCTTGCCGCGGAATAAAATATTCAGGAAATTATACTTTTTTTATTTTAAAAAAGTGTTGCCGTTTGTCGGGGGTTTAATATCAAAAGATGGCAGCGCATACAGATATTTAACCCAGTCTGTTGAGGAATTTCCTTATGGGGAATCATTTATGAATAAATTGAGGAAAACAGGTTTTATTAATTGCAGATGTTATCTGAAAACATTTGGTATTGTATCAGTTTATTTATCTCAAAAACCTAAAATTTAAGGTTATGTACAATAAAATTTCACTTTATTTGTTTGAAAATAGAACGGGTTGAAATTGATCAGGTGAAGAGATATCTTGTTTTAATAATATTAATAGTTGGTTTTTGTAATCTTTACGGACAGAAACAGAAGGTAAACAATATGACTACCTTCGATGAAAAACTTATTCATTTTGGTTTTACGTTAGGATTGAATACGCTGGATTTTGGGGTAACTCACTATAATCCAATAGGAGATAACCCTGATTTTTCAGCCGCATCCTGGCCGTTTGATCCTGTACAGATAACAGATGAACATTTTGTCAGGGCCGATGTGGCAGATCTGATACCCGGATTTACAGTAGGCATAGTTACAAGTTTACGGATTGGGCGGGATTTTAATCTTAGGTTTCTTCCGGGACTTTCATTTGGTGAAAGAAGATTAACCTATAACTTTCCCGTATGGGATTTAAACCATTATGAACCTCTTCAGTATTATTCAATTAAATCTACCTTTCTTGATTTTCCTTTGTTAATTAAGTATAAAGCAAGAAGAATCAATAACGACAGACCCTATATTTTGTTTGGTCCTGCATATCGTCAGGATATTTCCCGTACAGGGAAAGACGACCTGGTTAAACTTAAAAATTCAGGTTTTTATGCAGAAATCGGAGTGGGGTGGGATCACTACTTTACCTTTTTCAGGCTGTCGACAGAAGCAAAAGTAAGTATTGGGTTAAATAATCAGCTTGGCAATCCGCCGGGACCAAATCAAAGGCAATATTATACGAATGCAATAAAGTATCTCAGATCTAATATTTTCACACTCTGTTTTCACTTTGAATAGGCTTCAGGAATTTCCTTCTTTTAAATTCAGAACATATTATACCTGCAGCAATTGCTACATTCAACGATTCAGCCCTGTTATCCGACTCATTAAATGTGGGTATACTTAGATTGTGTATAATTTTTTGCTTAATTTCGTTACTGATACCTTTTCCCTCATTTCCCATTATTACCACTCCTTTTTCAGGAAGGTCCTCTTTATAAATATTTTTTCCGCCGGGTATTGTGCTGAAAACAGGAAGATCTGTTGTAACAGCTTTTTCAAAAAAGGCAGCAAAAGAGATATAAACAGTTTTTACCCTGCAGAAAGATCCCATACTGGCCTGAATAACTTTTGGATTGTATATATCAACAGTTGAGGGGGAACAAAAAAGCAGGTCAATTCCAAACCAATCGCAAATTCTTAAAATAGTACCCATATTTCCCGGATCTTGCAAGTTATCAAGGAAAAGGGAAAAACCGCAAAAATGAGTAGTTAAAATGCCGGCAGGAGGTATTGAGCATAAAGCTAAAGCATTCTGGGGATTGTTAAGCAGGCTGATCTTTTTAATCTCATTAATGCCGGCCTCATATATTGATTTGGCTTTTTTGACTATCTTTTCATTGTCATAAAGAAATGAGCCGGTTGCATAAATCTCATTTACTGTATATTCAGAATTCAGAACTTCGATGACATTTTTATCTCCTTCTACTATAAAAAGATTCTCTTTTTGTCTGAATTTTTTTAGGGAAAGCGATCTTATTTGCTTTATTTTATTTTTGCTGATCATAATCTTTTTAAATGTATAAAATAAACTGTTAAAATTAATGTTTTCATCTAAAACACTTCACTATTTTTGTTGATGATAAATATTAGCCATGTGAATAAGCTAATCTTAAAAATACCATTTCAAAAGTTTTCTGCTTTTCTGCTGATTGCAGCACTTTTCTTTTCATGTTCTCCGGTAAAATTTGTTCCGGGAGATAAATATTTGTTGAACAAAACCGAAGTTCAGGTTGATAACCCGGAGATCAACAGAGAAGAGGCCAAAAGATATATCAGACAAAAAGAAAATTATAAGATTTTAGGTTTTTTGAAGTTTCATTTATGGCTTTATAATTTGTCAAATAAAGAAAAAAGTGATGACTGGCTCAAACGGATAGGAGAGCCACCGGAAATATTTGATCCTGCCCGGGCAGATGCCTCCGGTGAGCGGTTAAAGCAATATCTTGAAAGTAAAGGCTATTTTCGGAGTGCTGTTGATTCTGAAGCTAAGTATAATGATAAAAGACGCAAAGTCAATATAAAGTATAAAATAAGTACGGGTGATCAATATAAATTGCATTCCGTGAATTATCATTTTGGAACCCCTGCTTTGAAGAGCCTTTTTATTGAGGATTCAACCAGGACATTCCTTAAGCCCGGAACGGCATTTGACTTTGACCTGCTTGATAAGCACAGAAATGATATTGTTGATTTTTATAAGAACAGGGGATTCTTTTATATCTCCAGAGATGATATCAGTTATCTTGCAGACAGCACTAAATTTGATACTGACGTTGTGCTTGACATGTTTATAGGAAATGTTAATGAAACAGATTCACTGAAAAAGTTTTCAAAATACTATCTTGATCATTTTTATATTTCAATATTATCAGGATCAACTTCATTTGATTCACCGCAAGATCCGGCTTTAGCTTTTTCTGATACCATTTCACGGAAAGATTTTACACTTTTTCGAAGTAATGAGGCGAAATACAGATCCGGATTATTTGAAGATTTAATGCAAATGGAGAGTGGGAGCATATATCGTCTTAAAGATGCAAAAAATACTTTTGATGCTTTTAACCGCCTCAGACAATTTCGCTTTATAGATATACAGTTTAAAGAATCTCCTTCTTTGAGAGACTCCCAAATGCTTGATTGTTTTGTTCGTTTGGCGCCTGTTAATAAGCAGGCCGTCTCTTTGGATGTGGAAGGAACAAATACATCGGGTAATCTTGGGATAGCAGGGAATATAAATTACCGGCACAGAAATCTTTTAAACGGTGCTGAGCTGTTACATCTGAATTTTAAAGGGGCTATGGAGAGACAGCAAAGAGTAATTGACAATGTTCCTGAATATTTTAATACCCGTGAATTTGGGATTGAATCAAATTTTACCATTCCCAAGTTGCTTGGTCCGGGTAAAGTAATTGATGTATTCAGAGATTTTCTGCCTAAAACTATTTTTACTTTGGGCTATAATTTTCAGAGAAGGCCTGAATATACCCGTACTATCTCTAATTTTAAGTTTGGCTATGACTGGATGACTTCTGAAAAATGGAAACATATCTTTAATCTGGTCGACTTCAATATGGTTAACCTTTATCAATTTGATCCTGAGTTTATTGATTTTATTAAAGATCTCTATATTAAAAGCAGCTTTACCGACCATTTGATTTTTGCAACCAACTACTCTGCAATATATAGTAAACGTTCATCAGGAGTTAAACAAAATTACAGTTATTTGAGGGTTAATGCCGAATCCGCAGGTAATCTGTTAAGGCTTGCATCAGGATTGATAAATCGAAAAAAAGCTGTTGCAATCGATAGCCAAGGTCTTGGATCTTCAGAATATTATCGTGTTTTTAAAACAAGGTTCGCTCAATATGTTAAATCCGACGTAGAATTCAGATATGGTTATATTATTAATAAATATAATTCGGTGGTGGGGCGGGCATTTTTTGGAGCCGGGCTTCCATATGGTAATTTTGATGTTTTACCATTTGAGAAGAAGTATTTTACCGGCGGTGCCAATGGCATCAGGGCATGGCAGGTAAGGTCTTTGGGGCCGGGCACATACAGGGCACCGCCAAACAGCTATCCAAATCAGTCGTCCGACGTAAAAATAGAGGCTAACATTGAATATCGTTTTAACCTGATTAGTTTTCTTGAAGGGGCATTTTTTCTGGACGCCGGAAATATTTGGGCTATCAACAAAAAAGATAACAGGCCGGGAGCTCTCTTTAAAATTGATGAGTTTTACAAACAGTTGGCTTTAGGTACAGGCACGGGGTTTCGATTTGACTTTAAATATTTTATTTTTCGCCTTGATATAGGTATGAAACTGAGAGATCCTTCGCAGGTTGATGGAAATGGATGGATAATAGGTACAAGGCCTTACAGCGGGGATGACTTTAATCTCTCTTTTGCAATCGGCTATCCTTTTTAGGATAATACAGTATAAGTGTGCCGTTAATGAAAGGCTGCCGTTATTAAATCAGATAGTGGCAGGTCTATTGCTCAATATTTTATTATTTTTACCAACTGTTTATTGAGAAGTAACTAAAAGCAGTTATTTTATGTCAGGGAATACTTCTAACCGTGATTATTTTGGTTCAAAATTTGGTGTAATAGCGGCAACTGCCGGGTCTGCCATAGGGTTAGGAAATATATGGAGATTTCCTTATGTTGCAGGGGAGAACGGGGGAGCGGCTTTTATCATAATTTATCTGGGATTTGTTGTGGCGATAGGCATTCCGGTGATGCTTTCAGAGTTTTTTATTGGAAGAAATACACAAAAGAATGTATTTGGGGCATTCCGTAAACTTGCTCCGGGAAAACCATGGTTTTTAATCGGATTGATGGGAGTTGCGGCTGCCTTTATGATATTGGCTTTTTATACTGTTGTAGCCGGCTGGACACTTGAATATATTTATCAGTCGCTGATAAATGGGTTTGCTGGTAAACAGGCTGCCGAACTGAATAATATGTATAATTCTTTTATTGGGAGCACATGGAGGCCTTTGGTATGGTTTTTTGTGTTTATGAGCCTTACAGCAGCTATTATCATGGCAGGAGTTCATAAAGGAATTGAAAAATATACAAAAATATTGACACCTTTGCTTTTTTTATTGCTGCTTATATTGGTGGTCAGGTCGTTGACACTTCCGGGATCAATAAGGGGGTTGGAATTTTTATTTAAGCCGGATTTTTCTAAAATTACATCTTCAGCTATTCTGATTGCACTGGGCCAGTCCTTTTTCTCATTGAGTATTGGTATGGGGACGCTTGTTACATACGGATCATATATAAAGAAAGATGAAAATCTTGGATTTACTGCTTTTTCGGTAGCAATGACCGATACTTTTATTGCTATTTTAGCGGGAGTTGCAATTTTTCCGGCTGTATTTGCTTTTAATATTGAACCGGGATCAGGTGAGGGGCTTGTTTTTATTACTTTGCCAAATATTTTTAACCAGATGCCGGGAGGATATCTTTTTTCACTAATTTTTTTCATTTTGCTGACTGTTGCAGCTTTAACTTCAACAATTTCCGTACTTGAAGTTATAGTGGCATTTTTTGTTGAAGAGCTGGAATTGAAAAGAAAAATCGCCACTCTTCTTGCTGCAGGTGCCGTATCGGTTCCCGGCATACTTTGTGTGTTGTCTTTCAGTAAAATGGCAGATATAAAAATTTTTGGGTTAACTGTTTTTCAGCTTTTTGATTTTTCTTCGGCTAACTTGTTCCTGCCGGTCGGAGGATTGTTTATTGTACTGTTCGTGGCATGGTTTTCTAACAGGAATAGTGTTAAAAAAGAGTTTTCAAATAATGGAAACCTTAAGGCAGGTTATATTCCTTATTATCTTTTTGTAATTAAATTCATAGCCCCTCTTGCTATTGCCTTTATTTTTCTCAGTGGCTTGGGATTTATCAGATTTTAAATATTGTCATTTTTACTATTGAAAATTTTGTCTGTAAAGTGATAAAGTTGTAAATTTAAAAGTTTATTAACCCTTTTTACACATGAAACGAGCTTGTACTTTTCAAATAAAAATTTTATCTCATTAATATCAATGATTTTCAATAAATGATCCTTTTTTTCAAAAAGCTTAAAGAATTTTTTGTTTTTTCAAAAAGCGACAGAAATGGTGTTATTACCTTATCAATTTTAATAATAGTTATTTTAACCGGCCACTGCTTGATAAAATTTGCGGCTTTGAGTTATCCGGCAGATCACTCCGAATTTGAATCGGCAATGGATGCCTGGCACTCACGAGTTGATTCCAATAGCAAGATAAATCTTTTTTGGTTCGACCCTAACACTATTTCTGCAGGCCAATTGGATAGTTTGTCTCTCCCTTTCAGTATAAAAAGGAATCTTATAAAATATCGTAAATCAGGAGGCAGATTTTACAAAGCAGCTGATTTAAGAAAAATTTTCGGAATGAATGATAGTATTTATGAGGCTGTTAAGGAGTATATAGTAATAGAAAAAGTGTCTGATTCTTTGGCCGGCATGAAGCATTTAGCTGTTGTAGAGGAAGTTGCATCTTGCAGTCATTCCCGGAAGAGAAAAGATAATATCTTTATAACTGAGCTGAATTCTGCAGATTCTGCCCAGTTGGTCAGGCTGAAAGGTATCGGTCCCGTATTTGCATCCCGTATTATCAAGTATCGGAATTTGCTGGGAGGTTTTTATTCGGATTGCCAGCTATTGGAAATATATAACTTTCCGGAAGAAACATTTATTGAGATTAGACGTTATATTAATGTGGATACCACAGTTATAAAAAAGATACGTATTAATTATGCAGATTTTTCCGATCTTTTGCGTCACCCTTATTTAGAGAAGGCCGATGTTGAAAAAATAGTGAGACACAGAGAAAAATTTGGCCCTTTCAATTCTGTGGAGCAGGTATTGGGATTGTGCCCGGCTGATTCGGTTAAAAAAAACGGTTTAAGACACTATCTGACGTGCCGTTAAAAAAATTTAAATAAACTTTGATATATGTAAATTGTCATTTTTTTCATTAAATTTGATATGAAATGAATAATTCTTATCTTTGCGCCTCAATTTTTAAAATGTACAGAGATGATAATAATTCCGGTAAAAGAGGGTGAAAATATTGAAAGAGCGCTGAAACGATTTAAACGGAAGTTTGAAAAAACAGGCGTAGTGAAGGAATTACGTGAACGTCAAAAGTTTACAAAACCTTCCATTAAAAGAAGGGAAGAAATTAAAAGGGCCGCTTATATTGAGAAGTTACAGCGTCAGGAAGACTAAGAAAGGTTTAGTGGTTTCTGATGATTGATTATGTTGTAATGAACTATCAGGAATCGTTTATAAATTATTTAAAGTATGAGAAGAGATGTTCTTCTCATACAGTAGTTGCTTATAAAAATGACCTTGATCAGTTTCAACTGTTTTGTACCGGAATGGCAGGGGAGTTTAATGTTCAAGAGATCAATTCAAAGATTGTACGCAGCTGGGTTGTTAATATGATGGAACAGCACTATACACCCCGCTCGGTAAATCGTAAAGTAACAGCAGTAAGAGCATTTTTTCTTTTTTTAATGAAAGGCAAAGTAGTAGAAAAAAACCCTGCTGTTAATATATCCCTCCCAAAGATCAGGAAAAAATTACCACTTTTTGTTGAGGAGAACAGGCTGCACCATTTGTTGGACGATGGTTATTTTGCCTGCAACTTTAAGGGGATCAGGGATAAACTGATTATTTCAATTCTTTATGGTACCGGGGTCAGGTTAGCCGAACTTATGAATCTTACTGACGCCAATATCGATATCACCGGCTGTTTGATAAAAGTAACCGGGAAAAGACAAAAGGAGAGGATCATTCCCTATCCCGGCAGTATGAACACCTTAATTGTACAATATATTAAAGAGCGGGATAGTAAGCTTGGATATACACCGGAACTCTTTTTGGTTACGGAAGAGGGAAAACCTGTTTATGAGAAACTGATTTACAGAGTTGTTAAAGAGAGCCTGGAAAAGGTTACTTCACTTGAAAAAAAGAGTCCTCATGTACTTAGGCACTCCTACGCTACCCATTTGTTAAATAAGGGTGCCGATTTGAATGCCGTAAAAGAGCTATTGGGGCATTCAAATCTTTCGGCAACAGAGATATATACACATACAACATTCTCAAAATTGAATGAAATTTACAAACAAGCCCATCCAAGGGGTAATTAAAAAGTATAATTATGGAAATTATTATTAATTCGGTGCATTTTGATGCTGATAAGAAGTTGGTCGAGTTCGTTAATAAAAAAGTAAATAAGCTTGACACCTTTTTCGATGGAATTATTAACGCGGAGGTAACATTAAAGATTCTGAAACCTGAAATAGCTAATAATAAGGTGTCCGAAATAAAACTTTCCATACCGGTAAACGGTTATTTATTTGCCAAAAAAAAGGCTGACACATTTGAGGAAGCCACTGATTTAGCTGTTGATGCTATTCGTAAGCAGTTAGAAAAATTTAAGGAGAAGCTAAGGAACAAATAAATTATTAATTTTTGCATTATAATTTTAAATTTTTAAAATAATATTTATACATTTGCACACCCAATTTGGAGCGTTGCGGAAACATCTTAATTTAAAGCAGTTTAGGCGTTCACACCGGGTTTTTGTAATAATCAAATGCAGATCCGGATTTTTTTTTTAATTTTGCACCGCGCTTTTGCAGGGAGTTTTGCGGGAGTAGCTCAGTCGATAGAGCATTAGCCTTCCAAGCTAAGGGTCGCGGGTTTGAGTCCCGTCTCCCGCTCAATAGTGGGATTGGTAGTTTTTTAAATAGTTAAAAATATCTGTTTCATTATGTTTAAGCGCCGGAGTAGCTCAGAGGTAGAGCGCATCCTTGGTAAGGATGAGGTCACGAGTTCAATCCTCGTCTTCGGCTCAAAGGATTTAGATAATAATTAAAATTTTGGAGTTATGGCTAAACAAACATTTGTAAGGGATAAAGATCATGTCAATATTGGCACAATCGGCCATGTTGACCATGGAAAAACCACCCTCACTGCAGCTATTACATTGGTATTATCCAAAAAAGGTCTTTCAGAAATCAAAACCTTTGATGCAATTGACAATGCACCTGAAGAAAAAGAGAGGGGTATTACCATTAATACTTCTCATGTTGAGTATCAGACTGCAAACCGTCACTATGCCCATGTTGATTGTCCCGGTCACGCTGACTATGTTAAAAATATGGTTACCGGAGCAGCTCAGATGGATGGCGCTATTATTGTAGTTGCCGCAACCGATGGTCCTATGCCGCAGACACGTGAGCATATATTGCTTGCACGTCAGGTTAATGTTCCCAAACTGGTTGTTTTTATGAATAAGGTTGATATGGTTGATGACGAGGAAATGCTTGAGCTTGTTGAAATGGAGATACGCGAATTACTTGATTTTTATGAGTTCGACGGTGATAATACACCCGTTATCAGAGGATCAGCTTTAGGGGCTTTGAATGGTGAATCTCAGTGGGAAGATAAAATTATGGAATTAATGGATGCTGTTGATACATGGATTCCTGTTCCTCTTCGCGAAAAAGATAAGCCTTTCCTGATGCCTGTTGAGGATATATTCTCAATTACAGGCCGTGGTACTGTTGCAACCGGCCGTATTGAAACAGGAATCGTTCATACCGGCGATGAACTGCAGTTAATCGGATTGGGAGCCGAAGGGCGTAAAACAGTATGTACAGGTGTTGAAATGTTCCGTAAGATCCTTGATGAAGGGCAGGCCGGCGATAATGTAGGGTTACTTTTGCGCGGTGTAGATAAAAATGAGATCAAAAGAGGACAGATTTTGGCCAAACCCGGTTCTATAACTCCACATACCAAGTTTAAAGCTGAAGTGTATGTATTGAAAAAAGAAGAAGGCGGGCGTCACACTCCTTTTCATAATAAATACCGGCCGCAATTTTACCTTCGTACCCTTGATGTAACAGGTGAGATTCATCTTCCCGAAGGGCGTGAGATGGTAATGCCCGGCGATAATGTGTCGATAGAGGTTGATCTGATCTATCCCGTAGCACTTAATGTCGGACTGCGTTTTGCAATTCGTGAAGGCGGTCGTACAGTAGGAGCAGGACAGGTAACTGAAATTATTTCATAGTTTTAATTCCTTTGTTATTATAATCAGGGAACAAGAAAAGAGGCTGTCCAAAGATATTTTGTTTATGACATTTCTAAGAAGAAGAGATGCGATTGGAGTATAGAAGATTCGGACAGCTTCTTTACGGAAGAAACTAAATATGGCAGAAGTAAGTTCGAACCTTACCTTCCGTTCAGATAATAGTATACAAATGAAGATAAAAGAATATTTACAAGAGGCTTATAATGAACTTATTCATAAAGTTACATGGCCTACTTGGAAAGAACTGCAAAACAGTGCTTTGGTTGTAATGGTTGCTTCCTTTATTATATCACTCGTGATCTTCATTATGGATCTGTCATTCAGAAATATAATGAGTTTTATTTATAAATTGTTTTATTAACAGAAATCCCTGGTTCATTATGAGCGAAAACATTAAAAAATGGTATGTTCTTCGAGCTATTGGCGGGAAAGAGAAGAAGGTGAGAGAATATATCGAAAACGAAATCGCTAATGGAGATCTCGGGGGATTGGTTGAACAGGTTTTAATACCTACTGAGAAGGTTTACCAAATCAGAAATGGTAAAAAGATCAGCAAAGAGAGGAATTTTTTCCCGGGATATGTTTTGGTAGAGGCAGCGTTAGTTGGAGAGGTAGAGCATATTCTTAGAAATGTTCCTAACGTTATCGGATTCCTTGGCGACACCAAAGGTGGGAATCCATTGCCTATGAGACAGTATGAGGTTAATAGAATTCTGGGCAAAGTTGATGAACTTGCTGAAACAGATGAAGAATTGAATATTCCTTTTGTTGTTGGAGAAACCGTAAAAGTAATCGACGGACCATTTAACGGCTTTAACGGAACTATTGAGGGAATCAATGAGGAGAAGAAAAAGCTGCAGGTGATGGTTAAGATTTTTGGACGCAGAACTCCTTTAGAGCTTAGCTTTATGCAGGTTGAAAAGGAATAAGAACGTGTTAATTTTAAATTATGGCAAAAGAAGTTGCTGGATTAATTAAATTACAGATCAAAGGTGGTGCGGCTAATCCGTCTCCACCGGTGGGACCGGCACTTGGTGCCAAAGGGGTTAATATAATGCAGTTTTGCAAACTGTTTAATAGCAGGACGCAGGATCAGGCAGGGAAAATTCTTCCCGTAATAATTACTGTGTACCATGACAAGACGTTTGACTTCATTGTAAAACAACCACCTGTGGCCATTCAATTGTTGGAAATATCAAAAGCAAAAAAAGGTTCGGCTGAGCCGCATGTGAATAAAGTGGCATCAGTAACATGGAATCAGGTAAAACAGATTGCTGAATCTAAAATGTCTGACCTGAATTGCTTTACGGTAGAATCTGCAATGAAAATAGTGGCAGGTACCGCCAGAAGTATGGGAATTGCACTTAAAGGCACTTCACCATTCAATAATTAAATAAAAATTCTAAGATGGGCAGAATTACGAAAAATAAAAAAGCTTCTCTGGAAAAATTTGAAAAAGGCAAACTGTATTCGATTGACGAAGCTTCGAAGCTGGTAAAAGAGATAACCTTCACCAAATTTGATGCATCGGTCGATATAGATGTCCGTTTGGGAGTTGATCCAAGAAAGGCTAATCAGATGGTTAGAGGCGTAGTTTCGTTACCCCATGGAACTGGTAAAGATGTCCGGGTATTAGCTTTGGTAACTCACGACAAGGAGAATGAAGCAAATGAAGCCGGAGCTGATTATGTTGGTTTGGATGACTATATTGAAAAGATTAAAGGGGGCTGGACTGATGTGGATGTGATTATAACCATGCCGTCTGTTATGGGTAAGGTTGGTCAGCTGGGGCGTATATTGGGCCCGCGGGGATTAATGCCTAACCCAAAGAGCGGTACGGTGACCATGGATGTTGGCAGGGCCGTCAGAGAGGTTAAACAAGGCAAGATTGACTTTAAAGTCGATAAGTTTGGCATTGTACATACCTCAATCGGCAAGGTGTCATTTCCTCCTGATAAGATTAAAGAAAATGCAGTGGAGTTTATTCACACGATCCAGAAGTTAAAGCCACCGGCAGCAAAGGGTACTTATATCAGAAGCATCTATCTTTCCAGTACTATGAGCCCTGGTATTAAAGTTGAACCAAAGTCAGTATCTGACTAAAAAGAGTAAAAATGAAAAGATCGGATAAGCAAGTTTTGGTCAAAAACCTACAAGAACAAATTGATTCGTACAACCATTTTTACTTAGCTGACATTAGTGGTTTAAACGCTGCTGATACCAGTAAGTTAAGAAGACTGTGCTTCAAGGAAAATATTAAACTGGTTGTTACAAAAAATACTTTATTACGTAGAGCTCTCGAAAGTTCCGATAAAAATGCCGAGGAGCTTTACGGTGTACTTAAGGGAAATACATCGGTAATGTTCACCGAGGTAGGGAATGCTCCCGCTAAATTGATTAAAGAGTTTAGAAGAAAACATAAGAGGCCTCTTTTAAAGGGCGCTTATGTCGAGGAGTCAGCTTACTTGGGAGAAGAGCAGCTTAATGCGCTGATTGCAGTGAAATCTAAGAATGAGCTTATTGCTGATGTTGTTGCTCTCTTGAAATCACCAATGCAGACATTGCTTTCGCAACTGCAAAGTGGTGGTAATACTATACATGGTGTGCTTGAAACACTAAAAGAAAGAGAATAGTTTACTTTAGAAATAATTTTTAAAATAAGTTAAAATGGCAGATTTAATTCAACTTGCTGAAGAGTTGGTAAATTTAACTGTTAAAGAAGTTAATGAATTAGCCGGAATTCTTAAGGATAAATATGGAATAGAACCGGCTGCTGCTGCAGTTGCAGTTGCCGGAGCGGCAATAAATGGCGGAGAAGGTGATGCTCCTGCAGTACAAACTGAATTTGATGTTATTCTTAAAGCAGCCGGTCAGTCAAAACTGGCAGTAGTTAAGCTCGTAAAAGAGTTAACCGGACTTGGTCTTAAAGAGTCTAAAGCTGTTGTTGACGAGGCTCCCAAAGCAATAAAAGAAAAAGTTTCCAAAGAAGAGGCTGAAGCTCTGAAAGCTCAATTGGAAGAAGCCGGAGCCGAAGCAGAGATAAAATAATCACAATCCGGCCTGCTTTAAGGTTGTATGGGGAATGTATCAAGGTAGAAGTGTTATTTGATATTTCTACATTTTAAAGTCGTATTTCAAGTTTAGCTATTTATTGTTAATGAAAAATCCTTAAATTTATCTATATTATTATGGAAGGTTTAAAAACGGCTTTTGATACATTTCCCTCTTTGTGTGTTTATATTTTATGTAATTAACCTGCATAAATACATGTCAGTTATAACAAAAAACGAAAGAATTAGTTTTTCTTTAACGCAAACCAGGTTTGATTATCCTGACTTCTTAGAAGTACAAATTAAATCATTTAAAGATTTTTTTCAGTTAAATACAACTCCTGAACAGCGTAAAGAGGAGGGATTATACCGTGTTTTTCAGGAAAATTTTCCAATTTCCGATACACGAAATAATTTTGTCCTGGAATTTATTGATTACCAGGTCGATCCGCCAAGATATGCAATTTTGGAGTGTATTGAAAGGGGATTGACATATAGTGTACCCTTAAAGGCGAAGCTGAAACTGTATTGCACCGATCCGGAACATGAAGATTTTGATACGGTTGTTCAGGATGTCTATCTGGGTACAGTGCCCTATATGACTGAAAAAGGTACTTTTATTATTAATGGTGCTGAAAGGGTTATTGTTTCCCAGCTGCACAGGTCACCCGGTGTCTTTTTCGGACAGAGCCTGCATGCAAATGGAACGAAGCTCTATTCGGCACGAATAATCCCTTTTAAAGGTTCATGGATTGAGTTCGCAACCGATATCCACAGTGTAATGTTTGCCTATATCGACAGGAAGAAAAAATTGCCTGTTACAACACTGTTGCGCGCTATCGGATATGAAAGCGATAAAGATGTTCTTGAAATATTTAATCTTGCAGATGAGATTAAAGTTTCAAAAAGCGGGCTTAAAAAAGTTATTGGCAGAAAACTTGCTGCCCGTGTTTTAAAATCATGGGTTGAAGATTTTGTAGATGAGGATACCGGTGAGGTTGTTTCCATTGAAAGGAACGAAGTAATAATTGATCGGGAAACCGTACTTGAGGAGGATCATATAGAAGATATTATCGGATCAGGAGTGAAAACTATCCTGATTCATAAGGATGATCAGAGACAACAGGATTTTGCAATTATCTACAATACCCTGCAAAAAGATCCTTGTAATTCAGAAAAGGAAGCAGTATTACATATCTATCGCCAGTTAAGAAATGCAGAGCCGCCTGATGAGGCAACTGCCAGGGATGTGATCGATAAGCTGTTCTTTTCTGATAAAAGATATGATTTAGGAGAAGTTGGCCGTTACAGGATTAATAAGAAATTGGGGCTTCAGGTTGATTCTGAGGTCAGGATTTTAACCAGAGAAGACATTATTGAGATAATCAGACACCTTATTCAGTTAGTTAATTCCAAAACTGATGTTGATGATATAGACCATCTTAGCAACAGGCGTGTTCGAACTGTCGGTGAGCAGATGTTTAATCAGTTTGGAATAGGATTGGCAAGAATGGCACGTACAATCCGTGAAAGAATGAATGTTCGCGATAATGAGGTGTTTACACCAATAGACCTTATAAATTCTAAAACCCTTTCTTCGGTAATTAATTCATTTTTCGGTACCAATGCACTGTCTCAGTTTATGGATCAGACCAATCCGCTTGCTGAGATGACCCATAAGAGAAGGATGTCGGCACTTGGTCCGGGCGGTTTATCGAGAGAACGTGCAGGATTTGAGGTCAGGGACGTCCATTATACCCATTATGGAAGGCTTTGCCCGATTGAAACACCCGAAGGGCCGAATATCGGACTTATCTCTTCTTTGTGTGTATTTGCAAAAATAAATGATCTGGGATTCATTGCCACACCATACAGAAAAGTTAAAGATGGCAAGGTAGACCTGTCGGATGAGGGCGCAATTTATCTCACTGCAGAGGAGGAGGAAGGCCGGGTTATTGCCCAGGCAAATGCTCCTATTGATCCGGATGGCTTTTTTATCAATCAGAAAGTTAAATCCAGGCTTGACGGAGACTATCCCCTGATTGATAAAGAAGAAATAGATCTTATGGACGTAGGGCCAAATCAGATTGCATCCGTGGCTGCTTCTTTAATATCATTTTTGGAAAATGATGATGCTAACCGTGCACTAATGGGGTCTAATATGATGCGGCAGGCTGTGCCTCTTCTCAGGCCGGAAACTCCAATAGTGGGAACAGGACTGGAAGGTATAACCGTTTCGGATTCAAGGGTGATGATTAAGGCAGAATTTGACGGTGTTGTTGAATATGTTGACTCCACTCAGATAATTGTACGTTATGATGTTACCGATAACGACAGATTTGTCAGTTTTGATCCGGAAGTTGTCACTTTCGAACTTTTGAAATATTCAAAAACCAACCAGGGTACCACAATTGACCTTAAGCCATTAGTGTCCAAAGGCGACAGGATTAAAAAAGGGCAGATATTAACCGAGGGTTATGCAACCCAGAATGGCGAACTGGCTCTTGGAAGAAATCTGATGGTGGCTTTTATGCCATGGCAGGGCTATAACTATGAGGATGCCATAGTAGTCTCCGATCGTATTGTAAGAGAAGATATATTTACATCAGTACATGTCGATGAATACAGCCTTGAGGTTAGAGATACCAAAAGAGGACTTGAAGAGTTTACCTCTGATATTCCAAATATCAGTGAGGAAGCCACTAAAAATCTTGATGAAAACGGATTAATAAGGATTGGTGCAGATGTAAAACCGGGAGATATATTAATTGGCAAGATCACCCCAAAAGGGGAATCTGATCCTTCGCCGGAAGAAAAACTGTTACGGGCAATTTTTGGCGATAAAGCCGGTGATGTTAAAGATGCCTCTCTGAAAGCTACCCCTTCATTGACAGGCGTTGTGATCAATAAAAAATTATTTTCCAGGATTGGAAAAGAGAGAAAAGGAAAGAATGCAACTAAAGTATTGCTTGATCAGATAGATGAAAAATTTGATCGCGAGATTTCCGCACTGCGTTCCAAATTGGAAGAAAAGCTTTTTACATTAGTTAACGGAAAAACTTCTCAGGGAGTAAAAGATTTTTATGGCGGAGAGGTTATTTCAAAAGGTGTCAAGTTTACACTCAGACAGTTACAAGAGATAGATTACCTGACGATAAATCCGTTGAAATGGACTACGGATAAAAGCAAAAACGATTTGATATTCAGGGTGATCAACAATTACATAATGAAGCATAAAGAGGCTGAAGCTCTTGCCCGGCGCGACAGATACAATGTTACGATCGGAGATGAGCTTCCTCCGGGGATCATTCAGCTGGCTAAGGTATTTATTGCAAAGAAGAGGAAGCTTCAGATAGGTGATAAGATGGCGGGGAGACATGGTAATAAAGGTATTGTTTCGCGTGTTGTAAGACAGGAAGATATGCCTTTTCTGGCTGATGGAACACCGGTTGATATTGTTCTTAATCCTTTAGGTGTACCTTCCAGAATGAATTTGGGGCAGATTTATGAGACAGTCCTCGGATGGGCAGGGCATAAACTGGGGCTGCAATTTTCAACTCCGATATTTGATGGTGCCACTATAGAGCAAATTACAGAGTATACTGATAAGGCCGGGCTGCCAAGATACGGGAGAACAACCCTTTATGATGGTGAAACAGGTGAACCCTTTGATCAGGAAGCTACTGTAGGGATGATCTATATGATGAAGCTTGGCCATTTGGTCGAGGATAAGATGCATGCACGCTCAATAGGGCCCTACTCTCTTATTACCCAGCAACCGTTGGGCGGTAAGGCACAGTTTGGCGGACAAAGATTTGGGGAGATGGAGGTTTGGGCGCTTGAAGCATTTGGCGCCTCTCATATCCTGCAGGAGATTCTTACTGTAAAATCAGATGATGTAATAGGACGTGCCAAAGCATATGAGACAATAGTAAAAGGTGAGCCGATGCCACAACCCGGAATCCCTGAATCACTTAATGTACTATTGCATGAATTAAGAGGGCTGGGCCTCAGTATACGTATGGAATAGTGGCTTAAGCATGATGTAAACGTGTTCGGTTTTAATGAATTTTTATTACAATTATGGCATTTAGAAAAGAAAATAAAATAAAAAGCGGATTTTTAAAAATTTCTATAAGTCTTTCTTCTCCGGAGGAGATTTTGGAAAGGTCTTATGGTGAAGTTTTAAAGCCCGAAACAATTAACTACAGAACCTATAAGCCTGAACGCGATGGATTATTTTGTGAGCGTATTTTCGGACCTGTTAAAGATTATGAGTGTCATTGCGGTAAATATAAACGAATCAGATATAAAGGTATTGTTTGTGACCGGTGTGGTGTTGAAGTGACGGAAAAGAAAGTAAGGCGTGAACGAATGGGGCATATTGCCCTTGTTGTGCCGGTGGCACATATCTGGTATTTCCGGTCGCTTCCCAATAAAATAGGATATCTGCTCGGATTACCCACCAAAAGGCTCGATTCAATAATTTATTATGAAAGATATGTAGTTATTAATCCCGGCATTAAAGATGCAGACGGGGTTAAAGAACTTGATTTCCTGACAGAAGAGGAGTATTTGGATATTCTTGATTCCCTGCCGAAAGAGAATGCCCTTCTTGATGACGATGATCCTAACAAGTTTATTGCAAAAATGGGTGCCGAAGCTCTTTTTGATATATTGCAAAAGCTTGATCTGGATGATTTATCATATACCTTAAGACATAAGGCCAATACCGAAACTTCCCAACAGAGAAAAAATGAAGCACTGAAACGCCTTCAGGTTGTTGAAGCATTCAGGGCCAGCAAGAATCTCAATCAGCCTGAGTGGATGATAGTGAGGGTGGTGCCGGTTATACCTCCCGACCTGAGACCTTTAGTTCCACTTGATGGAGGCAGGTTTGCCACATCCGATCTGAATGACCTTTACCGGAGAGTTATAATAAGAAACAACAGGTTAAAGAGACTTATTGAAATAAAAGCTCCCGAAGTGATCCTCAGAAATGAAAAAAGAATGCTTCAGGAGGCTGTTGATTCATTATTTGATAATTCCAGGAAAGCAAATGCAGTAAAAACAGAAAATAACAGGGCTCTTAAATCGTTGTCCGACAGTTTAAAAGGAAAGCAGGGACGGTTCCGCCAGAATCTTCTTGGGAAAAGAGTTGATTACTCTGCCCGTTCGGTAATAGTGGTAGGACCTAAATTAAAACTTCATGAATGCGGACTGCCAAAAGATATGGCTGCAGAGCTTTATAAACCTTTTGTTATCCGTAAGTTGATTGAGAGAGGAATAGTTAAAACTGTAAAGTCAGCAAAAAAGATAGTTGATAGAAAAGATCCTGTTGTATGGGAGATACTTGAAAATGTATTAAAAGGGCATCCGGTATTGCTGAACCGTGCTCCTACACTGCACAGGCTTTCAATCCAGGCATTTCAGCCTGTAATGATCGAAGGAAAAGCCATTCAGCTTCATCCGTTGGTTTGTACCGGGTTTAATGCCGATTTTGACGGTGATCAGATGGCAGTACACCTCCCATTGGGAAATGCTGCTATTCTTGAAGCCCAGTTGCTGATGCTTTCTTCACATAACCTTCTTAATCCTGCCAATGGTGCTCCAATTCATGTGCCTTCGCAGGATATGGTGTTGGGGCTCTATTATATGACTAAACAAAGAGACAATTCAAAGGGTGAAGGTATGACATTTTATTCACCCGAAGAGGTGACTATTGCATATTCAGAAAGGGTAGTCGGGCTTCATGCAATTGTAAAGGTAAAAGTGGAAGATATCGACGATAATGGCGAATATTTTAAACATATTGTTGAAACAACAGTAGGAAGAGTTCTTTTTAATGAATATGTACCCCGGGAGGTTGGATATATCAATCAGCTTCTTACCAAGAAATCATTGAGGTCAATTATTTCCGATGTATTTAATAGGTGCGGAAATGCTGAAACAGTTGTATTTCTTGATGCTATTAAGGACCTGGGCTATCATATGGCATACAGGGGCGGGCTTTCTTTTAATCTTGATGATGTTATTGTTCCGCCCGATAAGGAAGATATAGTTGAAAATAGCTATAATGAGGTTGATGAGGTTGTGGGCAACTACAATATGGGTTTTATAACCAATAATGAAAGATATAATCAGGTTATTGATATTTGGACACATGCAAACTCGAAGCTGACATATTCAGTGATGAAAACCCTAAGTACCGATAAGCAGGGTTTTAATTCAATATATATGATGCTTGATTCCGGAGCAAGAGGCTCTAAAGAGCAGATCAGGCAGTTATGCGGGATGAGGGGATTGATGGCTAAACCGCAAAAATCAGGGTCAACCGGTTCGCAGATTATTGAGAACCCCATTCTTGCCAATTTTAAAGAGGGGTTATCGGTTTTGGAATACTTTATTTCAACTCACGGAGCCCGTAAAGGTTTGGCAGACACTGCGCTGAAAACTGCCGATGCGGGATATCTGACTCGTCGTCTTGTTGATGTTTCGCAGGATGTTATAGTTTCTGAAGAAGATTGCGGAACATTAAGAGGAATTGTTGCCACTGCAATAAAGAATAATGAGGAGGTAGTTGCCTCTCTGTATGAAAGGATAGTTGGCAGAACTTCGGTTCATGATATCTACCATCCTCTTAATGGGGATCTGATTGTTAAATCCGGTAGTGAGATAACTGAAGAGGTTGCTCTGGCAATCGAAGATTCTCCATTAGAGAGTATAGAAATACGTTCGGTTCTTACATGCGAAGCACAGACCGGAGTGTGTACCAAATGTTACGGAAGGAATCTTGCTACCGGCAAAATGGTACAAAAAGGGGAATCTGTAGGTGTAATTGCAGCTCAGTCGATCGGTGAACCCGGTACACAGTTAACACTTCGTACTTTCCATGTTGGAGGTATTGCAGGAAATATTTCTGCTCAGTCTGAAATTGAAGCACGTTATGACGGTATTGTTCAAATAGATGAATTGCGTTCGGTTCCGCTTCATAACAGTGAAGGTAAACTTGTGTATGTGGTTGTAAGCCGGTTGGCAGAATTAAAAATTATTGACAAAAATACACAGATACCGTTATCTTCTCATCCATTACCCTATGGTTCAAAATTATATGTTAAGAGTGGTGATGAAGTCAGGAAAGGGAAGTTAATTTGTGAATGGGACCCGTTTAATGGAGTTATTATTAGTGAATTTGAAGGCAAGGTAGAGTTTGAACACCTGGTTGAAGGGGTTACCTATCGTGAGGAGTCTGATGAGCAGACCGGTTATAGTGAAAAAGTGATAATTGAAACAAGGGATAAAACAAAGAACCCTGCTTTGAAATTGTTAGATAGGGACGGGGTTCAGATACGTTCTTATAACCTGCCTGTTGGAGGCCATATTGCAGTTACTTCCGGACAGAATGTGAATGCAGGGATGGTATTGGTGAAGATACCGAGAGCTGCAGGAAAAGCCGGTGATATAACAGGTGGTTTGCCCAGAGTTACAGAGCTGTTTGAAGCACGTAACCCTTCAAATCCGGCGGTTGTTTCAGAAATTGACGGAGAAGTCTCACTTGGGAAAATAAAAAGGGGTAACAGAGAAATTATCATCTCTTCGAAAACAGATAATGTTAAAAAATATCTTGTTCCGCTTTCAAAGCAGATACTTGTGCAGGAAAACGACTATATCAGGGCGGGAACACCTCTGTCGGACGGAGCGATCACCCCTGCAGATATATTGGCCATTAAAGGCCCTACAGCTGTACAGGAGTACATTTTGAATGAGGTTCAGGATGTTTACCGTATGCAGGGTGTTAAGATCAATGATAAACACTTTGAGGTTATTATCCGGCAGATGATGAGGAAAGTTGAAATTGAAGACCCGGGAGATACCAGATTCTTAGAAAAGCAGGTAGTGGATAAAAGTGAATTTATATCGGAAAATGACTGGATCTGGAATAAGAAAGTTGTTATTGACCCTGGTAATTCCGAAGGGTTAAAATCGGGTCAGATAATTTCTTCCAGGAGGTTAAGGGATGAAAACTCACAGCTGAGAAGGAAAGATAAAAAGCTGATAGAGGCAAGAGATGCCATTCCCGCAACTTCCAGTCAGGTTTTGCAGGGTATTACAAGAGCTGCACTTCAGACAAGAAGCTGGCTGTCGGCCGCTTCCTTCCAGGAGACAACAAAAGTGCTTAATGAAGCGGCTATTCACGGGAAAACAGATTTCCTTGACGGACTGAAAGAGAATGTAATTTGCGGACATCTTATTCCGGCCGGTACCGGACTGAAAGAGTATAAGAGTCTGATTGTCGGTTCAAAGGAGGAGTATGACCGGATGATTGAAATGAAAAGAAGCATTTAAGTATAATATTATGGACGATCAAAAGAAAAAACAACAGCTGAATATTGAGCTCAATGAGGAAGTGGCTCAGGGTATATACTCCAATCTTGCAGTGATTACCCATTCTGCTTCCGAGTTTATTATCGACTTTATCAGGATTATGCCGGGTATTCCAAAAGCTAATGTGAAATCCAGAGTGATACTTACTCCCGGGCATGCAAAACGTTTGTTATTGGCTTTGCAGGATAATATTAAAAAATATGAAGCTGTTCACGGACAGATAAAAAATTTTATGCCGGGTTCTGATCCATCTATGCCGCCTTTAAGTTTTGGCGGACCCACGGCGCAGGCATAAATACTTTTAATATAGATCAGGTATTGAGAGATATCTTTCTCCATGGTCATATATAAAGGTTAATATCCGTGATCCTTCCGGCACTTCATGAAGCTTTTTTGCTATAGCAGCCAGTGAGGCTCCGGATGATATTCCGATAAATAAGCCTTCCATTGTGGCTGCTTTTTTTGCATATTCATATGCCTCTTCTTTAGATACTGTTATTGTACCGTCGAGCAGTTCTGTTTTCAGGTTTTCCGGAATAAAACCTGCTCCTATTCCCTGTATCTTATGAGGCCCCGGTTGGCCACCACTGATTACGGGACTTTCAGATGGTTCTACTGCAAATACTTTCAGTTCCGGGAACTCTTTTTTTAATGTTTCTGCTACACCGCTGATATGACCTCCCGTACCAACACCCGAAATCAAATAGTCTAATCCGCCGGGAAAATCTTTTAAAATTTCCGTTGCGGTTTTTCTCCGGTGAACGTCAATATTTGCCGGATTTTTAAATTGAAAAGGGATCCATGATTTTTTTATCCGGGACGCCAGCTCTTTGGCTTTATCAATTGAACCGTTCATCCCTTTTTCTTTTGGGGTAAGCACTAACTCTGCCCCAAGGGCATTTAACACCTGCCGCCTCTCCACAGACATCGATTCGGGCATGGTAAGGATCAAGCGGTAACCCTTTACTGCGGCAACCAATGCAAGTCCTATTCCTGTATTTCCCGAAGTAGGTTCTATAATCACTGAGCCGGGATTTAATAACCCTTTGTTTTCAGCATCCTCCACCATAGACAGAGCAATGCGGTCTTTAATACTTCCTCCCGGATTGGTTTTTTCAACTTTTACCCACACTTCATAACCGGCAGGGAAAAGCCGGTTTATTTTTACATGGGGTGTATTTCCAATAGTCTCTAAAATGTTGTTAGCTTTCATAAAATATGATTAATTTTTATATCTGATCCATTTCACCAGCTCTTTTAAGGTTATTTTTTTCCCGTAAAGCAATAACCCTGTTTTATAAATTTTTGCAGCAATCCAGATAGCTCCGATAGTGGTAATTATGAGAAGGGTCATTGAAAGAAGAAGCTCCCATACAGGTATTTCATACGGAATGCGGGCCAGCATGGCTACCGGTGAGGTAAATGGAATCATTGAGCCCCAAAAAGCTATGGGCCCTTCAGGGTTTCTGGCAATGGGGAACAGTAATATTATTGATAGGATAAGAGGAATTGTTATGGGAAAAACCAATTGTTGTGAATCTTCATCATTGTCGACAGCAGCTCCAATTGCTCCAAGGAGGGAGCTGTACAGCAGATATCCGGCAAGGAAATAGAATATAAATGAAAAAATGATCAGCCCTAAATTTAAATTTCCTATCATTTCCAGGATAGTTGCTAAACCGGCCTGGTCTGCAATTTGGGGCAGCTGACTGTTAAATTGTTGCTGGTTTTCCATTATGCTTTGTCCTATTTCGATTGTATTTCCGGAAATCAGCAGTCCCGGCACCATAACTAAGGCAACTGAACCTATAATTGCCCAAATGGCAACCTGGGTGAGCCCTACAAGGGCTGTTCCAATTATTTTGCCTGCCATCAGCTGGATCGGTTTCACAGAAGATATAATAACTTCGATAATACGTGATTTTTTTTCTTCCATAACACTTCGCATAACCATCGAGCCATACATAAAAACGAAAAAATATATGAGAAATCCCATTGCATAGCTTGCAATAAATGCTATTTCAGAGGAGCTTTTTGTAGTATCTCCGCTTTCGGTAACTTTAAGGGTGCTTAATTTAACACGGGTTCGGGTGGCAGCAAGGCGCTTTTCCAAGTCAGGAATACCGGTTTCAGATATTATTTTATTTCGTTTTTCACTTTCGATAATATTGCTGAGCTTACTTTCAATCTGTTCGTTTAGTTCGATGGGAACCTGTTTTTCTGAAATCAGTTGTGCTGTTCCGGTTGAAAAAATATTATCAGGAATAAAGAGAAGGGCGTAAAATCCATTTTCCTTAAGATTGGATTTAACCTTATCAAATTCTTTTGCCGGGATAAAATGAAATTTTGTCAATCCTTCGGGATCGTCAAGAGTACCCAGGAAAAGGGCTGATGCGTCATAGACGGCAATTAAGCGCTCCTGTTTATCTTCTTTTACGGACAGCCATATTATCAAGGCAAACATCCCCGCAAAAAGTAATGGTACCAATAAGGTTAAAATAATAAATGATTTTCGGGTTACCCTTTTTAAATATTCCTGTTTCAGTATTAATAGTGTCTTGTTCATTTTATCTGTTTGAGGGGTTATCTTCTTCAACAGCTTTAATAAATACGTCGTTCATTCCGGGAATGATCTCTCTGAATGTAACTATGTCAACAATTGGTATAATTTCTTTGAGAAGCTGATTACCTGCATCTTTTATGGTATTTTGAACAGTTACCCTGTTACTGTTATTACTTGTAAACCGATCCAATATTTTATAACGACCTTCTAATACGCCGTATAGATCTGCAGGTTCACCTTTATAAACAATTTCAAATATATTTGACTTATATTTTTCGCGGATCTCATTTGTCGGACCGTCGACTATTTTGGCTGATTTATTTATCAGGGCAATATGGTCACACAACTCTTCAACAGAAGCCATATTGTGTGTTGAGAATATAATTGTTGCTCCATTTTCACGTAAGCTGAGTATCTCTTTTTTTAGTAGAGCGGTATTGATAGGATCAAATCCACTGAATGGTTCATCAAAGATTAAAAGTTTCGGGTTATGGGCAACGGTGGTAATAAACTGCACTTTTTGTTGCATTCCCTTTGATAATTCTTCAACCTTTTTATTCCACCAATCCATTATTTCAAACTTTACAAACCACTTTTTCAGTGAGGCAACAGCATCGTGCCTGCTTAGTCCTTTTAGCTGTGCCAGATAGACAGCCTGTTCTCCTATTTTTATTTTCGGATAGAGCCCCCTCTCTTCGGGCAGGTACCCGATAAGGGCAACATCAGATGATCTCATTTTCCTGCCCTGCAGGAATATCTCTCCGGAATCGGGTGCAGTTATTTGATTAATAATGCGAATTAAAGTAGTTTTTCCCGCTCCGTTTGGGCCCAGCAGTCCGAAGATACTCTGTTTTTTTACAGAAATACTCACATCTGTAAGAGCTTTGGTTGCAGCAAAAACCTTTGTTATTTTTTTTGTTTCAAAAAAGTCCATTAACAGATATTTTTTGGTCTCTTTATAAAAGGAGTTATTTTTTAAAGTCAGATACCGTCTTATTATTTTCCCGCCGGTTTTTCATTGGTTTTTTGATTTATCACCTTCTTTGTTAAGACTTTCAGTCAGTTTTCTTACTAATTTCATATTATCAAAAAACTCTTTTGCAATAACTCTGATTATGGTATATGCCGGTATAGCCAGAAACATACCCAATATTCCCGCAAGGCTGCCTGCTGCCATAATCACTAAAAATATTTCCAATGGATGCGCCTTAACGCTGCTGGAATAGATCAGAGGTTGAAAGAGCACATTGTCAATAATCTGTACTGATAAAAATACAATAGACATCAAACCCAGCAAAGGGAGGGTATGATCCATAAAATTTGCATTTATATTTATGGCAGCACCAATGAGAAGGCCTGTAACAGCCCCCATCCACGGTCCTAAATATGGAATCACATTGAAAAGGCCGCAGAAGAACCCAATAATAACAGCATGGTTGAATTCAATGCCTGCAATTGTTAGTCCGAGTGTAACTAATAGTCCCACCATAAATACTTCAAGAATAATACCCAGGAAATACCTTCTTAAAAGGTAGGATATTGAATCAAGTATATTTGCCACCTTTTCTTCAAACTCTGTAGGAACAATAAGCAGGATACCTTCTTTAAACATACTCTTTTCTTTCAGAAAGAAAAATGTAATGAAGGAGATAGAAAATACCGCTATCAGAAAATCACCGACTGTTCCTGCCACATAAACAAAAACATTTGACAACCCGGAAAGATCAAATTTTGAACTTACTCTTTCTGTCAACACATCCATAAATGTTTTATTTTCCAGAAGCAGACTTTCATCACCCGATAATCTCAGGAGTTTGGTAAGGGGCTCTTCAATATAGTTTATAAGGGCTTTGATGTCAATTTGTGACAAAGTTTCCAACTCTTTTATCAGAAGTGGTATTATAAATCTAAAAAGGGCAAACAGAACAAACCACATTATAATGAGTGTAATCAGTGCAGCTACTCCTTTTGGGAGGTAAATTTTTTTAACATGCAGCAGAGAAAGCCATTTTACCAGAGGTCTGCCAATAAAAGCCAGCACAACAGAGATCAGTATATATGTGACTATTGCACTGAAATACCATATAAGGAAGATCAGAAACAGTCCGCCGGTTATCAGCAGGGTATTACGGGTTATTCCTTTTATATGCATAGGCTTGCATTTTAAGCAAAGATAAGTGAAAAATTATTAACTTTTTTCCCATTTGGCTAAAACCCTAACCGGTGCATTATAAACTATATTGATAAATTTATCGAAAGTCTTCCATAGTTGAAAACTAAAATATTTTAAGATATGGTGCATTCTGAAATGAATTAAGATTTTATTTCCAAAAGTTTTATAATCAAATTTTTTCAAATCTTTTGCACTATACAGGGATTGTAATTTATGCTCGTCGAAAGAGTGTAAGTGGGCATTGAACGGGGTAGGTTTATTGCAATGTATACACAGAGAATAGGCAGGTTTCTCCTTATAAGGTGTTGTTACCAGCAGTATTCCCCCGGGTTTTAATACCCTGAAGAGGCATCTTACAAAATCTGAGGGATCCACAATATGTTCGATTACCTCTGATGCTACTATATAGTCGAAACTTTTTTCTTTAAAGGGCAGGGCATAAACATCCGCAATAACGGCCGAATGGTTTGGGAACGGGTACTTTTTCAGGGCACGCGATGTATTTTCAAAAGAGATATCCATAGAAATTACATTGAAACCTTTAGGACAAAATAGTTGTGATACCCAGGCTTTTCCACAACCTGCATCTAAAATGTTGCCGGTGGCGCCATTTATAAATGATGCTATATATTCTCTTATCCTTCGGTCCAAATGTTCAGTTTCATTATCACGTTTAGCAAAATAATCGTACTCTGCTGCATCTTTTTGATAATGGTCAATATAATTGAATGTTGTACCTTGATTTATATGAATCTTTGAAGCCACGGGAGGGGCATTATCTTTTTTAAGAATAAAAGAAGGAACTGTATCGGTAACATTATAAATTGTGCTGCAATTTTTACAGGTTAATCTGTTGTTTTCAGGCGATAGTAATAAATCACCGGCATTGCAGGCAGGGCATTGCAATATTTCCAGTATATTTTTGGCTGACATTTCGGTTTGTATGAAAGGATATAAAATTATATGATTTTTAAACTATATTTAAATATATAAATAAAAAGAGAGCAATTGTGATAAATGAATAAATTATGAATATCCGTACGGGAATATATTGTGCCGGTTGTATTCCAAGAACAAATTTATTATAAACCACCCAGATTATCTTTTGGGTGGCGTAAGCAATCAATGTTGCAAATGCAACACCTTCGATACCCCAGATATTGATAAAAACAGTGCTTAATGAAATATTAACCATTAATTCAACAAGAGATGCATACATTATGATTTTCATCTTTTTCAATCCTATGATAACAGTATGAGGGAAAACTAATCTGCTTATTATAAGAAGGAGGTAGATATTGAAAATTACTGCACTTTCAGTAAAATTCCGGTTAAATATTAAAGGATATAACCGGCTGCTGCACAATAAGAATATCATTGTTACCGGGAAAAGCAGATGCATTAACTTTGCAGATCTGTTTTTTAATGAGTTTAGTGTATTTTCAATATTTTTACCGGCAGAAAATTCAGGAATAAATGCTGTACTGAGGGCATTGGCCATCAGTAATACAAGAGGAAATTCACGTGCTCCATAACTGAACAGTGCAAATTTGGCTGAATCAAATTTGAATAAAACCAATAATCCATCAACATAAGTTGCTGACCCGCCTATTAAAGCACTGAACACCAAAGGCAGGGCCAGATATAAATGTTCTTTTATGAATGCAATCGAAAAAACCGGTGTCGAATACTTTTTTATCAAAATAAGAATCCAGATATACCGGATGAGTGAAATAGCAACTAATCCTGCAAAAGAGAGCTGTATGGTTCCACCCAGAACAATGGGCATTGAAACAAAAAGGAGCTGCAGAGAAAAAGTGATAAATCCGTATTTTAATATTTTTTTCGGTTGATTTTTCAATAAATAGATATATTCTATTAAAAAAGCAGGAGTGCTGAAAAAGATATAGAGCAGAATAAAGTTAAAGCCCTGAAACTCTCCGGGTTTTGTTAATGTTTTTATTATAAGTTCCTTAAAAATAGAAATTAAAATTATTGATATCAGGCTGAAAGCTGTTATTAACAGGAAAGCATTAAAGATTGCCGGCGATCTGCCTGCTGCAGGTTTTAATGAATTGTTGTTATGATATAGAGGCAGGAATGATTGGATCAGACCGTTAATCCAGAAAGAGCATATCAGTGCGGAAAAGAACATAAAAAATTCATATTCACCAATAGCTTCGGTTGTAAGATTACTTTTTGCAAAGACAATACTTATAAGCAGCAGAACACCATATCTGAATATCTGAAATATCTGCAGCCCGGAAATATTGTCTGTATACTTTTTTAGTAACAATTTTTACTGCTCTTTAGATAATATAAATTTTCCGGGATAAAGCTATAAAATAAATACCTCGCCCGGCCCCGACCTTGAGGTTAGTTTTATTTCAAATTTTGACATAAGGAGTTGATGTGCCTCCAATGCCAGCCGGGGAGTGTTATTTTCAGCAGAAAGATGGCTCAGAAATACACACTTCATCCGGTTTCCTGCATTTTCGTGCAGCAGTCTGAATGATTGCAAGTTGGATAAATGTCCTTTTGAAGAGGCAATTCTTTTCTTCAGCAAATAGGGGTAGGATCCTTCCTGCAGCATATTTTCGTCATAGTTTGACTCAACGAAAGCTACATCGCACATGGCCAGATTGTTAATTACATTTGAGCATGGCTCTCCGATATCTGTGAAAACACCAATATTTTTCCCCTGATGGCTGATCCTGAATGAACATGGTTCGGAAGCATCATGATTTTTCAGGAAAGGGAATATTGCAAATTCACCAATGGTGATTGAAGTGTCCGGCTTAAAAAACTTAGGCCATGGCGGGCGCATATTTTTGCTGAGAGCGTTGTATGTTTTTGCTGTTATATAGACCGGGCAGTTAAGTTTTTTAGCCAGCACTCTGGCTCCCCTCACATGGTCGCTATGTTCATGAGAGATAAAAACACCTTTTATTTTTTGCGGATTAAGGTTTTTCTCTTTTATACGGAGAAGGATCTGCTTACAAGAGATTCCGGCATCAATAAGAAGAGCTTCCGTCTCATCTCCTATATAATAGCAGTTGCCGTTACTGCCTGAAGCAATGGCACATATTTCTACCATCGGGAATAAGATATTAGTTAGCTAAGAAATATTTATTTTAAAAGTAACTGCTTCCATCCCAGCAGTGTGTGCAAAGACTCTCCTTAGGCAGTCCGATTGCCTTTACCAGATCGTCAAGGCTTTGATACTGGAGTGTTGTAAGTCCCAGGTTTTTACGGATTCTCTCTATCATTGCTTTGCACTCTTCAGAATCTGTGGTTGAGTACTTTTTAATATTTACATCCTCGTTGCCTTCTAACTGGGCAATAGCCTTTCTGGTAGCCAGTTCGATAGACTTTTTTGATCGCGAAAAATTTAAAAATTTACAGGGGTAAGTTAAAGGAGGGCATGCAATACGCATATGAACCTCTTTAATTCCCTTAGTATAAAGATCGCGGGTATTATCTTTAAGCTGGGTGCCCCTTACAATTGAATCATCTAAAAAGATTCCTCTTTTCCCCCTTATTATTGCCGGGTTTGGTATCAGCTTCATTTTGGCTACCAATTTTCTGGCTACCTGGTTTTGGGGCATAAAACTTCGTGGCCATGTAGGCGTATATTTTGCATATGGCCGCATAAAGGGAATATTGCGCTCATTGGTGTACCCAATTGCATGTCCCAGCCCGGAGTCAGGTATTCCTGCAACAAAGTCTGCTTCAATATTGTCTTTTCTGGCTAATGCGGCGCCGCATCTATACCGGGTTTCGTCAACATTGATATTTTCGTAATATGATGGGGGATAGCCGTAATAGACCCATAGAAAGGCACATACCTGCATTTTATTTAACGGCTTTTTGATCTGTTCGTAGCCGTCGGCAGTGATTCGCACTATTTCGCCGGGCCCTAAAAACTTTTCAATTTCAAAACCCAGATTGGCAAAAGCACAGGATTCTGAGGCTACTGCCAGCCCATTTAAATTTTTACCAATTATTACCGGTGTACGTCCAAGCTTATCACGTGCGGCAATTATTTCTTTTTCTGTCAGTATCAGCATTGAACATGATCCTTTGATATTTTTGAATGTATTTTCAATCCCATCAACAAAATTTTGACCGTTTGCAATCAGCATTGCAACAAGTTCCGTTGGGTTTACACTGCCTTGGCTTGTTTCAGAAAAAGTTCTGTGATTATTAAGAAAGGAGCTTTCTAACTCTTCGGCATTTGCTATCTTGCTTACTGTTACGATTGCAAATTTACCTAAGTGGGAATTTGCAACTATAGGTTGTGCTTCGGTGTCGCTTATAACTCCTATTCCGCTGTTGCCGGTGAAGCTTACAAGATCGTTTTCGAATTTTGTCCTGAAATATCCGTCTTCAAGGCTATGTATGGCACGCTGGAAACCATCTTTAGGATTGAAATATGCCAATCCTGCTCTTTTTGTGCCCAGATGCGAATGGTAGTCCGTTCCGTAAAAGACATTTGAAACAGAGTCAGTTTTTCCAATAGATCCAAAAAATCCGCTCATAGGTTACTGCTTTTTATACTTTAAAAAATCACTTTTCAATTTAATCACTTTTTATTAAAAGGTTTTTTCAGGCTACTTTACAAGAGATGATATTATTTTAAACTCCGGCAAAGCCGAAGATCTTGTCAGCTCAAACAGGATTGATTCAGCCGAAGTCATCATAATATTTTCAAACCTAAATCTTTCTTTGGCCAGCTCTACGCTTTCAGGTTTCCTGGATGAAACAGAGTCCATGACAACTATTGGAATGAACCCGGCATCTTTTAGGCCGGTTGCTGTTTGCTGAACACAAATATGTGCTTCAATACCGCAAATAATGATATTTTCAGCCTTAATCTCATTTAGCTTATCAATTATGTCCGGCTGATCACAACAACTGAATTCGCGTTTTTCAAAATAGTCCCCATCGGGCAGGATTGATTGAATTTCAGATATTGTTTTGCCTAAACCTTTGGTATATTGTTGTGTGACAATAAGAGGTATTCCTAATGCCGTAAGACCCTTAATCAGGATGGTACAATTTTTAAGCAATCTTTTACTTTCCCACATAACAGGGAACAATCTTTCCTGAATATCAACAATGAGTCCTACACTGTTTTTTTTTGTTACTCTCATATTAATGAATGTTTCTTATCTGCTGCCTTGATTTATCTCCAAGGTATCCTCCATGGTGCCTTTTTGAATAGTCCCGGCAGGTGAATCCGATTTTAACCATCATTGCAACAACCAACGCATCGCCTATCACAGTCATTACGGTTGTAGATGTAGTGGGCGTCAGTCCAAGGGGACAAACTTCGCCGGGGTTGCCTGTGAAGATAAAGGCATCGGCAACTTTGGTGAGGGTACTTTCAGGATTACCTGAAATGACTATCAGGGGCAGGTCGTTATATAAATTTTTAGCCAAGTCAACCAATTCAAGTATCTCCCTTGTTTTTCCGGAATTTGAGATTAGCAGCAGCAGGTCATTTTCTTGTATTACCCCCAGATCACCATGCTGCGAATCACTGGGATGCAGAAATACGGCAGGGGTTCCGGTAGAGCTGAATGTGGTTGCGATATTAAGGGCTATCTGGCCTGCTTTGCCCATTCCGCTTGCTATCAGTTTTCCTTTATTGAGGTGCACCCTGTTGAAAATTAACTCAGTTGCTTTTTTAAAATCACCGGATACAGGTATCTTCTTAATGGCTTCAGCCTCCTGTTGAATAACCTTTAATATCAACTCTTCCATAAGTGCATAATTGTTGTGTAAAAATACATTAAATTAATAAGCTATCAACTAATAAAGCTTTCAATGGCTGAAGGTTTAAGATTAATTATATGCCTACACCGTTGATGTAATGAGTGTTAATATTTTAAAAAAGGTTCTGCCAATGTATATTATTAATAAATGTTTGATATTTTTAAAAGTTTTTATTGATGCTTTAATCAATGGAGATTGATTCTCAGTACTTTGTATAAATTACATAATTTTTTTGAAAGTGAATATTTTTGAATATCAAGCTACAGGGCTTTTTAAAAGATATGGTATTCCGGTGACCGGCGGGATTTTATGCAGGTCTGCCGGAGAGGTTGAGGAAAAAATTCCGGATGACGATAAATTAAGAGTTGTAAAAGCACAGGTATATTCAGGCGGAAGAGGAAAGGCAGGCGGCATTAAGGTTGTTGCCGGGAAAGCTGCGGCCATGGAGGCAGCCGGTCAGATATTAGGGATGAACATCAGGGGTTATATCGTAAAAAAAATATTGATCGCTGAGGCTGTTGATATTAAAAAAGAGTATTATGCAGGGCTTATTAATGATCGTAATACCAGATCCGTAGTTCTTATGGTTAGCACTGAAGGGGGTGTTGACATTGAAGAGGTGGCCGCACGTTCCCCCTCAAAAATATTCCGGATGCCTGTTGATCCGGTAATTGGATTAATGGATTGGCAGGCCAGGGATGCAGCTTTGCAACTTTTCAGCGACCCCGGATTATTAAGGCAGGGTGCAGCAATTTTATCAGCACTTTACCGCCTCTATACAGAAACAGATGCCACGCTGGCTGAAATAAATCCTTTAGTTCTTACCTTTGATAATAAATTGGTTGCTGTTGACGGTAAAATGAATTTTGACGATAATGCGCTATACCGTCAGCCTGATATTTTAAAGATGCGTGAATTAACGGCAGATGAAACCCCGGAGATAGAAGCTGAAGAGAAAGGTTTGTCTTACATTAAGTTAAGCGGCACTATCGGTTGTATGGTAAATGGAGCAGGCCTTGCTATGGCAACAATGGATATGATTAAACTTTATGGAGGTGAGCCTGCAAATTTTTTGGATATCGGAGGCTCATCCAACCCTCAAAAAGTTGTTGATGCCATGGATATTCTTATTCGTGATAAAGATGTAAAGGCAGTTTTGATAAATATTTTTGGAGGAATAACACGATGTGACGATGTTGCTGCAGGATTGGTTACCGCATTAAAAAAAGTTCAGACAAAAATACCTGTTGTTGTCCGTTTATCAGGGACTAATGCTTTAGAAGGTTTAAAGATAATCAGTAATTTTGGCCTTCATCCGGTCACATCAATGAGTAAAGCTGCTAAAAGGGCAATAGAACTGAGTAAAAAATTGTAAGATAATGAGTATTTTGATCAATAAGAGCAGTAAAGTATTAATACAGGGAATAACCGGCCGTGATGGTGCATTTCATACTGCTAAAATGAAAGAGTATGGGACCTGCGTGGCAGGAGGAGTGTCTCCGGGAAAAGGGGGGATGCTGGTTGAGGGGGTACCGGTTTTCAATACTATGAAAGAGGCCGTTGAAAATACCGGGGCCGGTATATCTGTGATTTTTGTTCCTGCCCCTTTTGCAGGGGATGCCATACTGGAGGCCAGCTTTGCAGGCATAGATCTTATCGTATGTATTACAGAAGGCATTCCGGTTCGGGATATGATCAGGGTTCTCAGTTTGATAAAAAGGAATGGTACCAAGTTGGTTGGTGCTAATTGTCCGGGGTTAATCACTCCCGGTGAGTCTCTTGCAGGTATAATGCCCGGCAATATTTTTAAAAGGGGGACTACCGGGGTAATTTCCAGATCGGGAACACTTACATATGAGATTGTCAATCTTCTTTCTGAGTCGGGGCTGGGACAATCAACTTGTATCGGAATAGGAGGGGACCCTGTTTCCGGACTCAATTTTAATGAGTTACTTGAAATGTTTGAAAATGATCAGGAAACAGATTCGATTGTATTGATCGGCGAAATAGGGGGTGATGCCGAAGAGCAGGCTGCGCAGCTTATTAAAACCGGAATTCACAAACCTGTTGTTGCTTTTATAGCCGGGCAGACAGCTCCACAGGATAGACGTATGGGGCATGCCGGCGCCATAATTTCCAGTGGCTCCGGGACTGCATCAGAAAAAATAAAAGCATTCAGGGAGGCAGGTGTTTCCGTGGCCGGTGAGCCGTCTGAAATAGCTGAACGGCTGAAAGCACTTATAAAATAACCGGTAGTAGTGCCAATTTTCAAATTTAATTCCGGTTACTGTTTTCAGTAGCAGCAAATATCCGGTGCCAGTTGATTTGATGCAACTCAGCCATCAGTGAATCTTTTAGTATATTAAAAACCGGAAGGCTCTCTTGTTTTACAGGTTCGACGGGAGGTGCTTCAACTTTTAACGGGTCAACCGGTTTTCCATTTTTAAAAACCCTGAAATCAAGGTGCGGTCCTGTGGCAAGGCCTGTGGCACCCACAAAGCCTATTACCTGCTTCTGTTTAACCCGTGCTCCCGGAGTAACTCCTTTGCCAAATCCCGACAGATGCATATAGAGAGTTGAGTAAACAGAGTTATGTTTTATTTTTACATAATTTCCACCACCGCCTTTTTGAAAGGAACGTTCCGTTACAACACCATCTCCGATACTCATTACGGGAGTTCCCTTTGGAGCGGCATAATCCACACCTAAATGGGGCCGTCTGATCCTCAGAACAGGATGCATTCTGCTATATGAAAATTTTGAAGATATCCTGTAAAAGTCTAAAGGTGCTTTAAGAAAGGCTTTCCGGAGGCTTACTCCATTTTCGTCAAAGTAATCGTAACGATTATCCTGATAAAACCGGAATGCATAATTAGCTTCACCATAGTGGTCAAACTGAACTGCATAGATGTCGCCAATACCTACGAATGAGGAATCGACATACTGCTCATCGTAAATTACTCTGAAACGGTCGCCACGTTGTATTGCAAAAAAATCTATTGTCCAGGCAAAAATATCATTCAGCTTTAGTGCAAGCATCGGACTTAGATTGTTGTCCATCATTGTATTCCACAATGAGGTTTCAATTTCGCCTGTTGCTGTTGTCTGGCGGATTTGCACCTCTTTTTCACCACGGTAAACTTTTAGGGAGTCGAACAGTTCAAATACATAATAGTCAGTAACCGAGTTTTCATATATAAAATAATAGGGAGCTTTTGTTGAATCTAACCTGTGAAAAATGCAATAGTTTTGACCGCTTCTGATTTTACGGACATCGAAAATATTTATGCAGCTTTTTGCTATTTGATCAATAGTACCCAGGCCTACGCCAAAACTTCCCAAAAGGCTGCTTAAATGCTGATTTGGCTCTATTTTGCCATTGCTGATTATAAATGAATCTACCGGCAGCCCATACATTAATACAGGCTCAGAAATTAAAAGAGAGTCGTTTAATGACTGATTGCCTTTTTTGCTCCCTTTAATATTACATGAGAAAATAATAAGTATTATCGGGAGAAGACCGGCTATTGAGGTTAGAAATTTAATATTATTTGTCATAAGCTTTTCACTTATAGCTTTCTGCAAAATATTTGTAAAATAATGGGACTGTTTTAATACCTTTAAAAAACTGTTCAACCGGAAAATTCTCATTAGGTGAGTGGATTGCATCAGATTCAAGGCCAAATCCCATCAGGATTGATTTAATCCCAAGGATCTCTTCAAATACCGGAATAATCGGAATACTTCCACCGGTTCTGACAGGTACGGGCTTAATGCCGTAGACATCAGTATATGCTTTTTCTGCAGCTTTATAGGCAGGAATATCTATCGGACATACATAACCCTGCCCGCCATGCATGGGAGTTATCTCTACTTTTACAGATTTTGGAGCTATTTTTTTAAAATGTTTTATGAATAGTTCACTGATCTTTTTGTGATCCTGATTTGGAACCAGTCTTGTTGAAATTTTTGCATATGCTTTCGAAGGCAGGACTGTTTTAGATCCTTCACCTGTGTATCCTCCCCAAATTCCACAAATATCAAAAGAGGGTCTTATCCCGGTTCTTTCAAGTGTTGTATAACCGGCTTCCCCGGTAAGCTCCTCAACGCCGATAGCTTCCATATACTCTTTTTCGTCAAATGGTGCCATATCTAAAAGCTTACGTTCTTCGGGGGGCACTTCAAGAACATCATCATAAAATCCCGGAATTGTAATTTTCCCCTGTTCATCTGTCATTTGGGCAATCATTGAACAAAGTACATTTATTGGATTTGCTACCGCACCTCCGAAAACTCCCGAGTGCAGGTCATAGTCAGGACCTGTGATCTCTGCCTGCCAGTATGCCAGGCCCCTTAGTCCAACAGTAATTGCCGGGATTTTTTCAGAAAGGAGCGAGGTGTCGGAAACCAATATAATATCTGCTTTAAGCATATCTTTATGGTCACTGCACCATTTTCCCAAGCTTGGAGAACCTATCTCCTCTTCTCCTTCGGTCATGAATTTTACATTACAGGGCAGTGTGCCTGTATTAACCATCAGCTCAAGTGCCTTTGCATGTATCATACCCTGGCCTTTGTCATCGTCGGCACCGCGTCCCCAGATTTTACCATCACGGATTACCGGTTCAAAAGGGTCTGATTTCCATTTTTCTATCGGGTCGGCGGGCATAACATCCAGATGTGAGTATACCAGAACTGTTGGCAGCCGGGGGTCTATTATTTTTTCAGCATAAGTAACCGGATTACCTTCTGTTTCAAAAATTTCTGCTTTATCAGCTCCTGAGCTAAGCAGTAGTTCTTTCCAATATTCGGCAGCCCTGTACATATCCTTTTTATGGCTTTTTACGGAACTCACCGACGGAATACGCAATAATCCAAATAATTCATCTAAAAACCGTTTGCTGTTTTTATTGATATAGTTGTCTATTGTTTGCATAACTGACTGTCATGTTTAAATAAAAAAAAGGCAATTATTTAATTGCCTTTTTTTATTATAAGAGAATTAATTATTTTACCAGATCCTGGAAACGGGGATTGCTGAAATACTTGGCAAATTCAAGGTCTGTTCTTGCTTTTGCTTTCATGTCAGGATTTATACTGCAGGCCTCTTTAAGGCTGTCGAACAATAATGTTTCTTTGGCAGTACGTGCACCGATTACGGCTTTCAGATACTCTTTCATAAAGCAATCGGTTTGCTGAATAGCTTCGAGGTCTCTCAATGCCCCGCTATTATTTCCGGCAAGGATTTTAGCCAAGGCTGAATTTGTATCCTGGAATGTTCCAAAATATCTGGCCGCCTGGTCGTAGTCGCCTTTTTTGATACTTACCAGCCCCTGGTTGTAATCTACCTCTTTACCTGCGCCTGCAGCTGCTCCGAGAAGGGTTTCTGCCTGTGAAATATTATCTTCATATAAAGCAATGGCTCCAAGATTATTTTTGATAATTGGTTCATCTGATTTCAGTCTTTCTGCTTTCTCGAACAGTGATTTGGCATCGTTATATTTACGCTGCAGCACGAGTACATAACCTGCATTGTTGGGTCCGCGCCAGTCATTGGGGTATATTCTTATAAATGAGTTATAGATTGCAAGCTGTTCATTTAAGTCTTCAAAAAGTGTTGCAGCATACAGTAGTTCTGCGGGATTAAGCGAGGCAGGGTCTGATTTAGCCAAAGCCATTAACTCTTCATCCGATTTTCCTATCAGATCAACGCTTGTAGTCATTTTGGCACGACGCAACCTGGGAAGGATCTCTTCGGCAAGAGCTGTAAATGCTTCAGAAAGGTTTTTGATTTCACGCTCCCTTACTTCAGGGTCGCTGTACATTGACAGTACTCTGAGAATGAGGTCTTTATCCCGGATATTTGATTTTTCAAGCAGCTCCCTGAATCCATCCCAGTCTTCAGGTGTATATCTTGTCCTTAAATTAACATCAACATCTAATTCTTTTAATTTGTTTGCCAGAAAGTCAGATGAGGTGTCTTTACGTTTTCCTGCCAGCTCAGTATTGAAATCAATTGGTCCGTCGGGTGATGCATAAGCTGAGACTTCTACATTTTTCAGATCGATTTTATCCTCTTTATGTGCTTTTTCCGTATATTTAAGGAAATTAACCACATCCTGGGCAGTGATCTCTTCATTGCGTATATTTGCCCTGTTAATAAGGTAGTGAATATCAGCAAGCGCCTCATCGGGAACTATCCTTTGGAAGGGATCAATATTCGGATCATACTTGCCTGTATTATTTACTTCACGGCGTACACCAAGAATTGGTTTGGGATAATTGGCAACCATTGTGCTGGTTGCAATTATGCCATCAGCAATTTTAACCGGGTCAAAATCTAAGCTTGCTGCTCCTTTTTTTGCAGTCATATTTACATAAAGCTCTGATAATCTCATAGCTTCTGCAAAGTCTATATTGTCATTATAGTTGAACATACCGCCTGCACTGTAGCTTATAACTTTGTTATTTGCCTGCACTCTTTCTCCCTGTAAGGTTACCGGATCAAATTTTGCCTCCTGTCCCTGGTACTTCAAAACAGGAGTTGCGGTAAGAGTAGCTTTTTTGTTGAAATATTTTGCCGGAAATTTTCCATCTATGGAGATATCAACATTTCCTGCATGTGTTTCGAGTATAGCAGGTGTAACTTTGAATTCAATCTGGTTTGCATTTCTCTTCATTTTTTTCAATCCTGCACACCCCGGGAAGAAGAGTGTAGCTAAAACAACTAACACTAAAGATTTAAAGATTTGATTTTTCATGATTTCCGGTATTTTGTTATAATTTTAAATGTTTTTTTTAATCTAATTACAAAAATAGAAAGCTTTTTCATTTAACAAAGAATTTTCTATGTTTTTCGGCGAAAATTCCTGCTATCTTTTCTGTTATCGCTTTTTTGTCTGCTATCCGGCCGGTGGTATCTGCCGCTTTGTTTTTTTTGTTCAGGAATGCCTTCCGGTTTAGGCAATAAAACTTTACGGGAAAGTTTAAGTTTGCCTGTTTTGTCGTCAATACCTATCAGTTTGACATCAAGCTTATCGCCTACTTTAAATAAATCTTCGGGTGATTCCACTCTTTTCCAATCCATTTCCGAAACATGAAGCAGTGCATCTTTCCCCGGAAGTATCTCTATAAATGCCCCGAAGGAGACCAAAGACTTCACAGTTCCGTTATAGATTTCACCTACTTCGGGAATTGCTATAATAGCTTTAATTCTTTGCTTTGCAGCTTCAATAAATTCAATTCCCACACCTGATATTTCAACTAAACCAATATCGTCTTCCTCTTCTATGGCAATTACCGTATTTGTCTCTTCCTGTATTGCCTGAATAATTTTTCCGCCCGGTCCGATTACGGCTCCAATCATATCTTTCGGTATTTTGACTATTTCAATTCTCGGAACATTGGGCTTGAAATCGGCACGCGGCTCAGGTATTATCTCCAGCATTTTATTAAGAATGTGTATCCTTCCCCCTTTGGCTTGATTAAGCGCCTGCATCAGAACCTCATAAGAGAGGCCATCCACTTTTATATCCATTTGAGCGGCAGTGATCCCTTTTTCTGTTCCGGCTATTTTGAAATCCATATCTCCAAGGTGATCTTCATCGCCGAGGATATCTGATAGAATAGAATATTTTTCAGAATTTTTATCAGTTATCAGTCCCATGGCGATTCCCGAAACAGGTCTTTTCATTTTGATTCCCGAATCCAACATGCTCATAGTCCCTGCACAAACCGTTGCCATTGATGATGAGCCGTTTGATTCGAGTATGTCGGACACCACTCTTATTATATAAGGAAAATCTTCGGGTATCATTTTTTTCAGGGCACGGTGAGCAAGGTTGCCATGTCCGATTTCACGCCGCGAAAGCCCCCTTGGAGTGGACGGTTCGCCAACACAAAAAGGAGGAAAATTGTAGTGGAGCAGAAATTTTTCCTTTCCCTGAACCGTTACATTATCAATAATTTTCTCATCCATTTTTGTACCCAGAGTGACTGAGGTAAGCGACTGTGTTTCACCTCTGGTAAATAGAGCTGAGCCATGAGCTCCGGGAAGATAATCGATCTCTCCCCAAATATCTCTGATCTCATCACTTTTCCGCCCGTCAAGGCGAATGCTGTCGTCAAGTATCATGCGGCGCATTGCCTCTTTTTCAATTTCATGAAAATATTTTTTGATCAGCAATTCGTGAAGATCTATATCTATGCTGTCATCCTCTGCATATTTTTCTTTATACTCTTCTATATACTCATTCCGTATATTTTCAAAGGCAGTAAGCCTTTCATTTTTATTTTTTATCTGTTGCCTGGCAAGGTCATAACATTTTTGATAAAGATCGGAGCTAACTAAGTTTTTTAACTCTTCAATATTGGTTTCATGGCAATATTCTCTTTTAACAATATTTAGCTCAACTGCCATTTCTTCCTGAACCTTGCAATGTTTTCTGATCTCTTCGTGTGCAAACTTTATTGCTTCAAGGAGATCATTTTCAGACACTTCATTCATTTCACCCTCTACCATCATGATATTATCATAAGATGCGCCTACCATAATATCCATATCGGACAGGTCAAGCTGCGAATGGGTGGGGTTTATAATAAATTCTCCGTTTACTCTTCCTACCCTCACTTCTGAAATGGGTGTTTCAAAAGGTACATCCGATACTGTAATTGCTGCCGATGCTGCCAGCCCGGCCAAAGCATCCGGTAAATCTTCCTTATCGGCCGACACCAATGAAATCATCACTGCTGTTTCTGCATGATAATTTTCCGGAAAGAGCGGTCTCAATGCCCTGTCGACAAGTCTTGCAACCAATATTTCATCATCCGAAGGGCGGCCTTCTCTTTTAAGGAATCCCCCGGGGAAACGTCCTGCAGCTGAAAATTTTTCCCGATAATCAACCGACAGGGGCATAAAGTCAATATCTTCTTTTGGTTCTTTTGCTGAGACAACCGTTGCCAGTAACATGGTATCACCCATTCTTACTACAACCGAACCATCTGCCTGTTTGGCCAGTTTTCCGGTTTCTATGGTTATCGATCTGCCGTTTGACATTTCGATCGTTTTTGTTAATGCTTTTACCATAATTTGTTATAAAATTAATAATTGAAAAAATGGGTGATAAAATTCAGATAAAAAACAGGGTACCGGAAAGAAAAACCGGTGCCCTGAGATTTTTTTCACTTTCGTAAATTTAGTTTTTCGATAATTGAACGATAACGTTCTATATCTTTCTTTTTAAGATAATCAAGCAATCTGCGCCTTTTACCTACCAGTTTTATTAATGCACGTCTTGTGCTGTGATCTTTTTTATTTTCTTTAAGATGTTTGTTTAGATGGTTAACACGATAAGTGAATAGTGCAATCTGGCCTTCGGCGCTGCCGGTGTCTTTTTCATTTTTACCATAGGTGCTGAAAAATTCCCGCTTCTTTTCTGAAGTTAAATACATTTTTTAAAAAATTTAATGATACAATATTTAATCCGCAGTATCCTTTTTATTAAATAACGGATTTACAACGGTTTAAAATTAACGGTGCAAAAGTAGATAAAAGTTTTTATATTTTGAAACAGCTTTTAAAATTTTATATCTCCGGCCAAAATATTTAAAAAAAGTAAAAACAGTGTTTGCCCATTAATTCAGCAAATAAGAGGTGTAATATATTTACTTTGCCGGATGAAGATACCGAATATGTTTATGATTTGTTTTATTTTTAGCAAATTGTTAGTTGTCATCATTCCGGCAGTTACCGGAGACAATAGACAACAATGACAAATTTAAAGATATGAGTCATATTTTAAATCAACTGTTTGGCAGGTATAATAAACTGAGATTTTTAGAGCCTGAAATTACGAAGGCTGCCGAGATGATCATTAATTGCTATAAGAGTGGCGGCAAGCTGTTAATATGTGGTAATGGAGGCAGCAGTTCAGATTCGGGGCATATAGCAGGTGAGCTGATGAAAGGGTTTAAAAAAAAGCGTCCGTTAGATGCTGCTTTACAGGAAAAAATAAAGTCTCTTTCCCGGGAATATGGTGAAATGCCGGCTAAAATGTTGCAGCAGGGGCTTCCGTCTATCTCCCTTTCGGCACATACTGACCTTCTTACTGCAATATTAAATGATATTCATGGAGATCTTATTTATGCCCAACAGGTTACAGGATACGGGAAAGAGGGGGATATTCTCATGGGACTGAGCAGCTCGGGTAACTCAAAAGATATATTGTATGCGGTTATAGTTGCAAAAGCCATGGGATTAAAGACTATCGGGCTGACCGGAGCCTCCGGGGGAAAAATGAAAACCCAATTGGATATTTTGATAAATGTTCCTGAAACTGCCACAGATTTAGTGCAGGAGTACCATCTTCCGGTTTATCATGCAATTTGCGAGATGGTGGAAGAAGCTTTTTTTAGCATATGACATTTTTAATGAGAATTTTTTAATAATGAACAGGGAAAAATTAGAAAGGATAATTGAAAAGATTAAGTCAGTCAGAATAGCAGTAATCGGTGATTTTTGCCTTGATGCTTATTGGTTTATTGATCAGTCAAAAAGTGAGATATCTGTGGAAACCGGCAAGCCTGTTTTTTCCGTGAAACAGCAAAGGTACTCTCTCGGGGGAGCAGGAAATGTGGCAGGCAATCTGACTGCCATGGGAGTAAGAGATGTAAGGGTATTTGGTGTAATTGGCGCAGATCATTTTGGCAATGAGATGATAAGGGTGATGAAGGAGGCAGGGATAAAAACCGGTAATCTGTTAATACAGGAAGAGAACTGGTCTACTCATGTATATGTTAAACCATATATTGGTGATGTTGAGCAGAGCAGGATTGATTTCGGAAATTTTAACCGGCTTGCAACCGGCACGGCTGATATGTTGATAGAAAGAGTTGCCGGGGAAATTATGGCGACAGATCTGATAATTATCAATGAACAGGTTATTTCAGGTATTCATACCCCGTATTTAAGAGATAAGTTAGTGTCTCTTATCAATAATTTTCCGGAAAAAATATTTATTGCCGACAGTAGAAACTATAGTGATTTTTATGATGGAGCCTATAGAAAAATGAATGATACGGAAGCTGCTGTTCTTTGCGGAATAAACAAGGATCCTGCTGATGTCGTGCTCTATTCTGAAGTAAAGGAGGCAGCACTTAAGCTTTATAAAAAGTATGGTAAGCCTCTCTTTGTTACCAGAGGTGAGAAGGGTTCGATAATAGTTGACGATAAGGGTATTACAGATATTTGCGGACTTATGATTCTTTCCAAGACAGATACCGTAGGGGCAGGCGACAGCTATCTGGCAGGGGTGGCTGCAACTCTAGCAGCCGGTTATAATCTGCAGATTGCAGCTGAAATTGGCACCTATGTTGCCGGAGTGACAGTGCAAAAGTTATTTCAGACAGGTACTGCATCGCCATCGGAGATAGTTCAGATAGGCACAGATGCCGATCTTATTTACAACCCTGAGCTGGCCGAAAACAGCAGATATGCTAAATATTATGAGGACACTGAAATTGAGGTAGTTGGTGATATGCCGGCTAAGTTGAAGATTACCCATGCCATATTTGATCATGATGGCACTATCTCAACATTGCGTGAAGGGTGGGAGCAGATTATGGAACCTATGATGATAAAAGCTATTTTGGGAAGTAAGTTCAATGAAGCCGATGAAGCGTTGTATCATAAAGTACGGTTGAGGGTTGCCGGTTTTATTGATAAAACAACCGGAATACAAACCCTTGTGCAGATGAAGGGGCTTACTGACCTTGTGCGGGAGTTTGGTTTAGTGCCTGAAAATGAAATTCTTGATGAGTTTGGTTATAAGAAGATCTATAATGATGAGCTGCTGAAGATGGTCAGAAGCAGGGAGGCTAAGCTGGTAAGCGGAGAATTGGATATTGAAGATTTCACTATGAAAAATGCCGTTTTATTTTTGAAGACACTCTTTGGGGCAGGTATCACATTATACCTTGTAAGTGGCACTGACGAAGAAGATGTAAAAAATGAAGCCCGCATTCTGGGATATGATAATCTGTTCGAAGGAGGGATATACGGATCAGTTGGCGATATTACAAAAGATGCCAAAAAGATTTTGCTTGACACTATTCTTAACGGTATAGGAGACACCCGTATGACGCAGGTCGTAACTTTTGGAGATGGGCCCGTCGAGATTCGGGAAACAAGAAAGAGGGGAGGTATAACTGTGGGAATTGCCGGCAATGAATTAAAACGCCATAGCCTTAATTTAGCCAAACGCCCGAGGTTAATTAAGGCGGGAGCAGATTTTATCATCCCGGATTTTTCACAGATTGAGAATATTTTAAGAATTTTGAATATTGAAATTAATTAATCATGCCATATTTTAAGTTAGACAGGAGTAATCTTAAATTCAAATCGTTGGCTGATCGTGAAAATAAGATATATATAGAGAGGGATCATATACCGGTTGATCGCCTTCCGAACCGGCAATCTTCTGAATTTCATGCTATTATCAGTAAATGCGCCAACAGGATAATTAAAGCACGTAATTTAAAGAGGTCTGTAATAATGGCTTTTGGCGCCCATACAATAAAAAACGGATTGGCTCCTGTCATTTCTGCATTGATAAAGGAGGGATGGGTAACACATCTTGCTACTAACGGAGCAGGAATAATACACGATTGGGAGTTTGCATATCAGGGTAAATCAAGTGAAGATGTTCGTAAAAATGTAGAACTGGGGCAATTTGGAATATGGGAGGAGACCGGGTTCTATATTAATCTGGCATTGGTTGCCGGAGCATATCAGGGATTGGGTTACGGAGAGTCAGTGGGAAAGATGATCATGGAAGAGGGTATCGTTATTCCGGAGTTATCATTTTTATATAATCTTTCGGCAGAGATAATGAGTACAGATCCGGAATCAGCTGCTGCGGCTATTGACTTTGCCGGTGTAATTAAGAATTTTGGGATTACTTCCGGATTTATGAAGATACCGCACCCCTGGAAAGAGTATTCGGTGCAGGCCAATGCTTTTAAGTTTTCGGTGCCTTTTACCGGGCACCCGATGATCGGGCATGATATAATTTACAGCCATCCTTTGAACCATGGTGCTGCCATAGGGCGGACCGCCATGACTGATTTTCTTCGTTATGCACATAGTGTAAGTAACCTTGAAAATGGAGTTTATCTTTCAATCGGCTCAGCAGTCATGTCGCCTATGATTTTTGAAAAATCTCTCTCAATGTCTCAAAATATAGCTATCCAAAAAGGAGAACATATTGATAATCACTATATATTAGTTGTGGATCTGGCCTCTTCAGACTGGAATTGGGAAAAAGACGGCGAACCTCCTGCCGATAACCCGGCTTACTATTTAAGATATTGTAAAACATTTAACAGAATGGGTGGTAAAATGGATTATCTGACAGCAGACAATAAGGACTTTCTGCTTACTTTGTATCAAAAATTAAATAAAATAAATACGGGATACCCCGGCTAAAGCCGGAACAAGCTATGTGATGCCATTAAAAATAATTAAGATATATTCATGAAAAAAACATTCATTAAAGAGCTGAGAGATGAAGCCCGTAAGCATCTTGTCAATGAGTTATTGCCATTTTGGTTATCCCGGATGAAAGATAAAATTAATGGCGGCTTTATTACTCACTTTGATCAGAATGGCAACGATACGGGAGAGGATGAAAAATCGCTTATTTCCCAGACAAGATGTCTCTATACCGTATCGTCGGCATGTAGAGCAGGGTATAATAAAGATCAATTTGCCGGGCTTGCAGAATATGGATTTAATTTTTTGATTGAAAAGATGTGGGATCCCGAAAATGAGGGTTTTTACTGGATGACAGATAGAAAAGGGAATCTTAAAATAGATCAGAAAATAGTCTACGGGCATAGTTTTGCTATCTATTCATTAAGTGAATATACATTGGCAACGGGCGATGGCAGGGGGGTGGAGTATGCTGAAAAGGTTTTTGACCTGCTACAGAAATATTGTGTAGACACATATTTTGGCGGTTATTGGGAGATGTTTCACCGCGACTGGACTCTTTGCGGTCCGGGAAGTGAGGGGGGCGACAGGAAAACACTTGATGTGCATATGCATCTGATGGAAGCTTATACTACTCTTTACGAGTGTACCCGCAAGGAGGTTCACCGAAGAAAGTTACTTGAGACAACAGATATTTTGATTAACAGGATTATTCACCCGGTCTATAAAACGGGGATACCCCAGTTTTATAAAGACTGGAGTGTTGCCCCACAAATTAAATTTAATATAATTTGGGGATGGGACAGATTTTCTGAGGAGGGACAGAAAGGAAATGCAACAGACAATACCTGTTATGGGCATAATGCTGAGTTTGTATGGTTGTTGAAACATGCTTTGGAGATATTGGAAATTGATATTACAGATTATCTGGAACTATTTAAAGTTATTTTGGATCATACTGTCGATAATGGAATTGACTTTGAGTATGGCGGCGTCTATGTTGAAGGCCCTCACTCGGGCGGAGTATATGATAAGGAGAAAGAGTTTTGGCAGCAGGCAGAGGTGCTGATAGCTTTGCTTGACGGAGTGCTTCTTTTCGGAGAGGATAAATACCGGAAAGCTTATGAAAATGTTCATCGTTTTGTATTCGATAAAGTGATCAATAAAGGTGTTGGAGAGTGGTATCCGCTATTGACAAGGAGGGGTGAACCGATTTGGACCCATATGGGGCATTCATGGAAAATCAACTATCATACAGTCAGGTCGATGATCCAGTCTGTTAAGAGGCTGGATCTGCTGGCAGAGAAAATAAAGAAGTGTAATTAATAAACCGCATCTTATGGATTTAGTTCTTACTTTAACCGACTGGGTTATTTTGTCGGCAGTAATGCTTGGAAGCCTTTCATTTGGACTTTATAAGGCATTTCAAAAGAGGTCGGGAGCAAGCAGCACTAATTTTTTTCTGGGTGGAAGATCAATTAAATGGCCTGTTGTCGGAGCATCACTTTTTGCTACTAATATTGGTGCGGAGCACTTGGTGGGCTTGTCGGGAGATTCATACCGCTACGGACTGGCAGCAGGGTCTGTGGAGCTTACAACCGCAATTACCCTTGGGTTTGCATGTGCTGTTCTTTTCCCTTATTATATGAAAAACAGGATTTATACTATTCCTGAATTTTTGGAGCTAAGATACAATCGCAGTGCAAGGACTTTTTTTTCCATATTGATGCTTATCATAAGCATCATGACTAAGCTTGCCTTCACTATGTTTGCCGGAGCACTTGTTTTAAACAGTATTCTTGGGTGGAATGTTATGACTACAGTTTTCTGGATAGGCATGGTGGTGGCAGTGTTTACTATGATTGGGGGATTTACTGCCGTTGCTTATTCTGACGTTATTCAGGTGATTTTGATAATAGGAGGAGCTGTTGTAATGCTGTTCATAGGGTTGGATAAAGTGGGCGGATGGAGCGGACTTATGGAAAAAGCACCTGATATGATGGTAATAACAGCACCCTATGATGATCCGGTTTATCCTTTTTGGGGAATATTGGCCACTGCCTTTTATGCAGGGATTTTTTACTGGGGCATTGATCAGGTGAATGTACAAAGGGTTCTTTCTGCTCCCGATATTAAACAGGCAAGGTGGGGTGCAATGTTTGCCGTCTTTTTAAAACTTTTTCCTCTGTTTCTTTTTGCAGTGCCGGGAGTAATTGCCTATGCTCTTTTTCCCGGAGAGTTAGAGGGTGAATCTACAAGACAGACTTTCGTTCTTTTACTTAACAAGCTGCTTCCCGAAGGTGCGCGGGGACTTTTGCTTGCTTCACTGATGGCTGCATTGGTTACTTCGCTTATTGCAGTGTTAAACTCGGTTTCGACATTGGTGGTTCGTGATTTTATTGTGGAGTTTCGCCCCCATACCTCTGAAAAGAGACAGGTAGCAATTGGCAGGATAGTTATTTTGATTGTTGCTTTAATGGGGATCGGAGCTGCCTATCTGATATACAAAAATGATGAGGGATTATATAAATATTTGCAGACAATAACAGCATATTTGGTAATACCTGTTTTTCCGGCTATATTTTTCGGGATTGTAAGCAAGAGAGTGACTCTCAAAGGAGCAGCAGCATCTGTATTGGCAGGAATCATTCTTGCAGCTTTGTTTGTTACCGATCAATTGATCAGTCAGGAAAGCAGTCAGCAATTATTTCCTTTTCTTCAGCATAAGCTGACATTTAATTTCGGATATAGAGGTTTATGGGCTGAAATTATTATTACGGCTATTCTTTTTTTGGTTTCGGCATTTACCGAAAAGAGCGCTCCTGAAAAATTGGCTAAGACAACAATTGATTATTCCGGGCGTATTGCAAAATTTGAAGGAGTTACCGACTGGAGGCTTCACCTTACCATACTTGCCATAGTTACTGTTTGTATATATTTATGGCTTAGTTAATTGAAAATCAAATTATGGGGCTGAACACATTAGATCTTGTGGTTTTTATTATTATATCTGTGGGTACCGTGTTATTTGGTGCCAGTTTTTTTTATAAAAACAGAACCTCCGGGCAGTTTACATCCGGCGGAGGCAATCTTCCTGCATGGGCAGTAGGAATGTCAATTTTTGCAACTTTTGTCAGCAGTATCAGCTTTTTGGCTCTTCCCGGCAATGCATACTCGTCCAATTGGAATGCATTGGTATTTAGTTTTTCAATACCGGTTGCATCTGTGCTGGCGGCCAGATTTTTTGTTCCTCTATACAGAAATATAGGCAGCATTTCTGCTTATAGTTATTTAGAGATAAGATTTGGTGCCTGGGCCCGGATATATGCTTCTATATGTTACCTGCTTACCCAGCTTATGCGGACAGGTGCAATATTGATGCTTTTAGCACTGCCTTTGAATGCATTGTTCGGCTGGAATATAAAGATAATCATTATAATTACGGGAATAGCCGTCACTTTCTATTCCGTACTGGGAGGTATCAGGGCTGTGGTATGGACTGACACTGTTCAGGGGATCACCCTCATTGTGGGGGCGATTGTCTCTGCACTTGTTCTTACTTTTTCGATGCCTGAAGGGCCGCAGCAGATTTTTAAAATAGCCTCTGCAAATAATAAATTCAGCCTTGGCAGTTTCGGGCCGGGCTTGTCTGAATCAACATTCTGGGTGGTACTGGTTTACGGTTTATTTATAAACCTTCAAAATTACGGGATAGATCAGAATTTTGTTCAGCGTTATCTGGCAACCAATTCAGATAAAAAGGCCAAATTATCTGCTCTTTTCGGATCTCTTTTATATCTTCCTGTCTCCCTTATATTTTTTTATATTGGCACAGCCCTTTATTCATATTATACTGCAATGCCGGAACTGTTGCCGGAAGCACTTCAGCTGCCGGGAGAAGGAGATAAGGTGTTTCCCTATTTTATTGTTCATGGTTTGCCGGCAGGTATTACCGGGTTACTGATAGCTGCAATATTTGCCTCCGGAATGAGCACTGTGTCAACCAGTTTGAACAGTACGGCAACAATTATACTGACAGACTATTACCGGCGTTACATTAATAAAAATGCAAGTGAGGGCTCTTCAATGATTGTGTTGTATCTCTCCTCTGCATGTGTCGGATTTTTGGGAGTGCTTATTGCCTTGTCGCTTGTTGGTGTTGAAAGTGTGCTGAATGCATGGTGGTCGCTTGCTTCAATATTCAGCGGCGGAATGCTTGGTTTGTTCCTTTTGGCCTTTTTAACAAAAAAAGTCCGCAGAATTGATGCGGCAACAGGTGTAATAGCAGGTGTACTGGTAATAATCTGGATGAGCCTTAGTCCGATATACTTTACAGCTGAAAAGTGGATTGAGTTCAGAAGTCCTTTTCATAGTAATCTGACTATTGTTATAGGAACAACAGTAATATTTCTTACCGGATTTATTGTTATGAAGCTATTTTCCCGAAAGAGACCTGAAAAATTCAATAATATTTAAAATCTTTAATATGAAGTCAATTTTATCTTTTTTAACGACCATTCTGCCATTTTATCTTCTTTCCGGTAATCCTTTTATCGGGTCACAGGCAATAGTCAGCACAGAGTTTGTCTATAAACTTGCAGATGTTCCTTTTCCAAGCTGCCATGCCTCTACAATAGTGGAAACAGATGAAGGATTGGTGGCAGCCTGGTTTGGGGGAACCTATGAAAAGCATCCTGATGTCGGCATATGGATAAGCTGCTTTTCTGACGGGAAATGGTCAGTGCCCGTTGAAGTTGCCAATGGCATTCAACACGGCAACCTGCGCTATCCTACCTGGAATCCCGTTCTTTTCAATTATGGCGATGAACTTTTTCTTTTTTATAAAGAAGGACCTAATCCCAGGGAGTGGTGGGGTGAATATATTACTTCATCGGATAACGGGAAGAGCTGGTCAAGGCCATACCGGTTACCGGAAGAGATTTTCGGGCCAATAAAAAATAAGCCCGAGTTGCTAGAAAATGAAGTTCTTATTTGTCCTTCAAGCACTGAAGATGATGGATGGCGTGTTCATATGGAATTTACTTCGGACCGGGGAAAAAGCTGGGAACGTACCGGTCCGCTTAATGACGGTAAAAGTTTTGGCGCTATTCAGCCAAGTATTCTTAAACATAAAAATCAGGTTTTACAGATGGTTTGCCGTAGCAGGAATAAAAAAATTCTTACTTCATGGTCCTATGATCAGGGCAGGACATGGACCTCATTGGAAAAAACCGGCTTGCCCATTCCCAATTCTGGAATTGATGCCGTTACTCTTGCTGACGGCAGACATGTTGTGGTATATAACCATATTATAGACACCTCTCCGGAGTGGGGGAAAAGAAATATTTTAAATATAGCTGTATCTGATGACGGGATTAACTGGAAGGCTGCAGTTTTACTTGAGAATGATGCTGATCCCAAAGGGGAGTATTCCTATCCGGCAATCATTCAAACTGCTGACGGACTTATTCATATAACTTATACCTGGAATCGTAAATTGATAAAATATGTGATAGTTGATCCTGACAAGTTTAAGCTTAAAAAAATTAAAAACGGAGAGTGGCCGGGCTTGTAATATTCAATTTTTTTTAAAATGTTTTTTATTGGGGAGAGGGCTGCCTGAAATACAAATAGTTTAAAAATAAGCCTTAAATACGTTCTTTATTTATATTTTTGATTGAAAATAACCGGAAAATGGATATTGGTAAAAATATTACAGATATTAAAAGCACTCTCCCGGAATCTGTTAAATTGGTTGTTGTAAGTAAAACAAAGTCTCCGGAAATAATTGAGGAAGCATATAGGGCAGGTCATAAAATTTTTGGTGAGAATAAGGCACAGGAGCTTTTGTGGAAATATGAAAAATTACCTAAAGACATTGAGTGGCATTTTATAGGGCATCTTCAGTCAAATAAAGCAAAATACCTTGTTCCGTTTGTAAATATGATACACGGGATAGACTCTTTGAAAATACTGAAAACAGTCAATAAAGAGGCATTAAAGTATGGTCGTGTCATCTCCTGTTTATTGCAGTTTCATATAGCCCGTGAATCTACGAAATTTGGCTTATCAGAGGAGGAAGCGGTTGATATTCTGGAGTCAGGCGTCATGGCTGAGTTAAAGAATGTACAGATTGCGGGGGTTATGGGTATGGCAACTTTCACAGATAACAGTGACGTGGTAAGAAGTGAGTTCAGGATGTTAAAATCTATTTTCGAAAAATTGAAGTCTGCATACTTTAGCGGAGATACTGTTTTCAGAGAGATATCAATGGGTATGTCGGACGACTATGAAGTAGCTGTTGAAGAGGGTAGTACCATTGTGAGGATAGGCAGTAAAATATTTGGTTCAAGGTAAATTATTAAAAATCATATTTATGGTAAATTTAGAAACAAGCTATCTCGGGTTAACTTTAAAAAATCCTCTTGTTGCAGCCAGTTCAGGCCTTACAGGTTCGGTTGAAAAGATTGTCAGCCTTGAAAAAGCAGGTATTGGGGCAGTTGTGCTGAAGTCGCTTTTTGAGGAGCAGATCAACAATGAAGTGACCAGTCTGTTACTTCAGGATTATCACAATATAGGATATCCTGAAGCAGAGGATTATATCAAAAACTATCTTCGCGACAATTCTGTTACTAAGCATATTAAGCTTATTGAGGAGTCAAAAAAGGCAGTCAGTATTCCTGTTATTGCAAGTGTCAACTGCGTTTCTGCCAGTGAATGGACATCATTTGCCAAAGTATTTCAGGAAGCCGGAGCCGATGCACTTGAATTAAATATCTTTTATGTTCCCGTTGACCGGAGAGAGGAGCCTCATGTTATTGAACAGTTATATGCAGATGTGCTGAAAAAAGTTTGCAGCCAAATCTCAATTCCTGTTTCTGTAAAAATCGGGCTTTATCATAGTAACATATTGAGTATGGTAGATAAGCTTAAGGCTTACGGTGCAAATGGAGTAGTGATGTTTAACCGGTTTTATGAGCCGGATATAGATATTGACAAGTTAGAGATGATCTCATCAGAAATCTTCAGTTCGCCGGTTGAAATAAGGCACACATTAAGGTGGGTAGGGCTTGTCTCTGCAACAGTTCCTGAAATTGATATTGCTGCTTCAACAGGTATCCATGATGGAAAGGCGGTTATAAAACAGTTGCTTGCAGGAGCCTCGGTTGCTCAGTTATGTTCATCCCTCTATATTAATGGAAATATTATTGTAAGTCAAATGCTTTCAGAGATCACTGAATTTATGAAAAGGTGGAATTTTACAAAGATCTCTGATTTTCAGGGCAGGGTATCTTACAATAAAGTAACTGATCCTATGATTTATGAAAGGTCACAATTCATGAAATATTTTTCAAACAGAGGGAGATAAAATTGTTCAGTAACAATGAAAAGACCGGTTTCCCTTTTTTTCTTTTTTCTTTTTCTGACAATAATTCTTTGGGGGCAGGGTCAAATACCGCAAATAGTTAACTCCGGGGAAGGCACTATATATTATTGTGGTCAGCCTGTAACTGTTTTTCCCGATATATTAATACAAAATATAGATATTGAAAACCCCTCCGACGGGTTTAAGATATCAATAGCAAATTATAACAGGGAAGAGGATGCTCTTCATTATCAGGGGTCAAAATTTTCTGCAAAATGGGATAGAAATTACGGTAATCTTGAGCTGACCGGCAGAGGTACCGGCGAAGAGTATATGGAGGAGATAAAAAATGTAGTTTATGAATATCTTTTAGAACCCTCTGCTTTCCGGCAGAAATCATTTTCAGTAAGCCTTATTGATGCTGATTATCTTCCTCATACAGGTCATTTTTATAAATATTTTCGCAGCCGGGGGATAACCTGGACAAAAGCAAAAGAGCTGGCATCCCGGGAAACTCTTTACGGATTACAGGGTTATCTGGCTACAATTACTTCTGAGGAAGAAAATGATTTTATTTGGTCAAAGATTGATGGGGTTGGATGGATAGGTGCCAGCGATGCTGAGAATGAAGGAGACTGGAAATGGGTAACCGGCCCCGAGGAAGGTATCTCATTTTGGCATGGCGGACCGGTAGAACAGGGTGGACGGCCTGTAGAAGGACGATATTCATTCTGGGACAGGGGGGAGCCAAATAATAATTTGGGCAGAGAGCATTATGCTCATATGAACATGAATCCCAGTACTTTGCCCAAGTCGTGGAATGATCTTCCTGATATAGGGGGCACAGAGTATTATTATCCGCAGGGATATGTTGTGGAGTATGGAGGTATGGAGGGTGATCCTGAAGTTCAGTTGTCTGCTGTAGGTTTTTTAAAGAAAGGAGAAAAACCTTTGTTGCAGCTGGACCAGTCTGATTTGCTGGTTTGCGGAGAGAAGGAGCAGCAGATACACCTTAAATATGACCAGGATGTTGATATCCTGATACACTCTTTAGATGCTTCTGCCGTTGTTTTGGAAAATTCGACACTTACTCCGACTTTGAAAGCCGATAAATTCGGGGAGTATAATTTTGAAGTGGAGGTATTCGGGCAGTGTAAATATTCCGATATTGTCACCGTGAAGTTTCAGCATCAGCCCAAAGCTGATTTTTTTATAGAAGAGGGAGATTGCAAAGGGTATAATATAAACCTTAATTTTACGGGCAGCACTTTGGGGCCGGCAATATTTTACTGGTATTCGAACGATACCGTATATACTTCAGGCAGTGAAATGAAGAGTGTGGAGATACCTTTGGGTTTTGGTCAGCGTAATAGAAAGGCGGGACTTAAAATTGATGAGAAGGGTTGTATTGATCAAAGTTTTCAATCTGTTACCGTTACCCCCAAAATGGATTTTTGGGTAGAAGAAAATTCTTCCGGATGCCCTCCTCTTGATGTTAAATTTGGCAATATTGATGTTGAAGAGGTTGAAAGCTATTTTTGGGACTTTGGGGATGGTACAACATCAGATGAAAAGGCTCCGTCGCATATTTATGAAAATAACACACTTACTGACACCACTTTTAATGTATGGCTGAAAATTGTTTCAGCCGAAGGATGCGAAAATTCGGGATATTTGCCTGAAGTGATTACAGTACATCCTATTCCTACGGTTGGACTGGATTTTAAAGAAAATTTTTGCTACCCTGAATCGGGGAAGATTAATTATGCAGGCTCTGCCGGTGAAAGAGATAAGTATATATGGGATCTGTCTGATTTTAAAACTTCTGAAATAACAGAAGATCCCGGTCTTACCGCAGGGCCGCTGGAATTTAAGCTTTGGTCAAAGCCAACGGTTAAGATTGGCATACAGGCAGTGACTGAGTTTGGCTGCAAAAGTGAAAAAATTGTAAAGACCTACACTAAAAAACCCTCTTTTTTTGTGGAACCTGACACAATAAAAGGCTGCCCCCCTGTTGAGACAAAGCTGACAATTACAACTGATGATCTTATTGATGAGGTTAGTTATATATGGGATGCCGGGAATGGACAGACAGGTAAGGGAGAATCAATAGAGGCTGAGTATAATGATGACGGGAAATATTATGATCTTATAATTTTTGCAAACTCATCAGTTACCGGATGTGTCGACACACTTTTATTACCGGGTAAAGTATTTGTTTATCCGGTTCCCCGTGCAAATTTTTCACCTTCCCCTGAGGTGGCATATATTACGGATCCGGAAATTAAATTTAATAATTTGAGTGAAGGGGCAGACATATTTGAATGGGACTTTGGAGATTTGACTCCATTATCGTCTGAAGAGAGCCCGCAGCACAGATTTCCGGGAATGGGAGTTTATAATGTTTCTCTGCTTGCCGGAAATGAATATGGTTGTTATGATTTTGCCGGCCGGGAGGTAAAAGTTTCCGTAGAGAAGATATACCCGCCCAATGCATTCTCTCCAAATGCGCTAAAGGAGGCTGACCGTGAATTCAGGTTACACCATCCGGGGATTGAAGAGAAGGGGTATCACCTGTTTATATTCAGCCGTTGGGGAGAAATTATTTTTGAATCATTAAGTCCTTTGAAAGGTTGGGACGGAAAATTGCAAAATGGGCAAAACGCGGAATCCGGAGTGTATGTGTGGGTACTGGAATATTTCGATTTTTTGGGAAAGTTTCATAAACAACAGGGTACTGTTACTCTATTTTATTGAAATAACCATAACAAAATCCCCTTTTTTTCGTAAACACATTTACCATGGAAAAAGCAGCGAAATATAACAATGATTTTGAAAACTACCCTGTTTACAGGTTTTCTTATCGCAGAACCATTAAATATCATATTGCTCATGAAAGATTTGTGGTTCCATGGCAAATGGAGGAGAATAGTAAAAAGAGGGATAGTGAAAAGTATTGATTACCATTCAAAGGGTAGCTTATTTCAGTGGATTGCCGGTCGTGCAACCTTATATAACCGGGATAAGTAATTTATCCCGGACGGGTATTTCATCTCTTTTTCCAAGAAACAGAATAAGGGAAACTTCATGTGAGCCATAGCTGTAATTTGACAACTTTGACAAGGTGAGGTCAAAGCTGTAACCTATTCTGAATTTACTACCTGTCAGCCCTGCCATAAAAATAAAAGAGTCGGGCCTGATATCAATATTATTTCTTAGCCATCCGCCAAAAATAAAAGATTTCTCAACCATATATATACCGGCATTTATCTGTTTATATGCTCCCTGTTGCTGATATATCAGGTTTGGGGAGAGAGTAAAAACTCTTGAAAGCAGGCCGAAATGCAGACGATGCATCATTGCTCCGAAATGGAGAGTGGTTTTTAAATGGAGTTTGCCTTTTTGGTCCCCTTCAGTAATAGATTCATTGGGGCGATTCAGGTGATGAACAGCTATACCTCCGTAATATTCATCTGACTGGCCTGCTATTCCCACTCCAAAGTCAGGATAAATTATCTGTTTGTCAGAATACAAATCAGAAACCCATTCGGTTATTGTGCCATATTGTTGGTCTATTCCCGATGGGAAGACTAAGTTACGCGGGTTGAACTGTTTTAATGTTATGCCGCCCTGAAGGCCGAAAGTTATGAAGCTGCCATAACCCGCCTGCAGATGATATGAATAAAAAGCAGATGCAGAATGAGAAAGGATCAGGTTATTCAGCTCCTGGTCGCGCAGCATCTGAATTCCCAATGAAGTATTTGTATTTTTGATAAACCGGTCATACGACAGAGAGTAAGTAACATACGTAGTGCCTTGGTTAGGCCACTGGTTCCGGTAATTGAGCACTATCCTGGGCAGTTCACAGGTTCCTGTAAGAGCAGGATTGAGGTAAAGAGGGTTTGAATAGAATTGAGAAAACTCCGGATCCTGGGCATAAATAATTTTTGAAACAGCAATAAAAATTAATATTAAAATAAAACGCATTAAGCACAATTTTGTAATCTTTGTTGAAGGGCTCGTAAATTTAAGGTATTTTTTTTGAAAGTGCCCATGGTTTCTCCTTATTATGATTAATATCAGGTATGGCAATACCAATAAATGCCTCCCCGCAGAGTGTAATTTTTTGATATGGCAGAGAGTAAAAAAATCCGCCTGAAATATTTATTTTCATATTTTTAATATTCTTACCTGCCAATCCTGTTACTCCATGTGTCTCTCCCGGGATGTTGTTTATTAAAAACAATCCGAAATTATTTTTTATATTTTCTGTTTTTACTCCACTCCGGACGATAAGATGGTCGCCGGATAAAAGTGCCGTTATTTCAGGATTTGTACTGTATGGCTTTGATAAAAGTCCTTGCATTATCCCTTCATTTTTTTTGGAAAGAGAGATAACAGCCTGATAACCTCCGGTTTTACGGCCTGGGAGTTTTTCCTTAATATAAAGGCGAAAAGGTATGGAGAATGAAATAGTTGTACTGATATTATTCCAGTTCCATAAAATTCCAGTTCTGGGAGACAGCTCATAATATTTAAGAAAGAGCCTCTTCTCAGACAGCCCGGAACTATATCTGTCTGCTACCAATCCTTCGGATGCATATTCATACAGCTGCCGGGTGAATATAAAATTGTTCAGATTTGCTGATGCAATAAGGCTGCTTCTATTTCCTTTATAGAGAGGTTTTGCCCAAATTATACCGGCCCCTGTGAATGCAGATTGATTTTCCCCGTCAAAACCCTGGTAGAAAAGCCATCCTACTCCTCCTTTTAATTTTTCAGAATAGTGATCATAAGTCAATGTGAAAAGATAGTTTGCTTCCTGCCGGGGACCAGGGTAAAATTGTACTCCTGTCCATATACCGGATGACTTTGAAAGGCCTGCAAATGAGGGATTCAGGAGTAGCTTGCCGGACAGGGGAGGCACTATCCCGTCCGGTTGCCCGGCAGATATTTTACTTAATACCATAAAAAGGGTGAACAGCACTATTTTTAATCCGGCTTTCAAGTTATCAGCTAATTAGTTTCATAGCAAATTGTTATGTGATCAATCATATTTAATGTAAAAATAAAAATTTTTTAGTCTCTATTATAAAATCAGATGCTACCCATTTTTTATCTTAAATATTTACCTTTGCGGGGAATGAAAAATATTGATGAACTTCAGGATACTAAAATAGGCCGGTTAATGTTCAAATACTTCATGCCGGCTTTTGTAGGTGTGATTATTAATGCCTTATATAACATTGTCGATCGTATTTTTATTGGTCAGGGTGTTGGTGCCACCGCTTTGGCAGGCATTTCAATAATATATCCGATTATGCTGATAATGATGGGATTCAGCATGCTTATCGGTATTGGCACCGGTGTATATGTCTCAATCAATATGGGCAGAAAAGATCTTGACAAAGCTGAAAAGACTTTAGGAACCGGTTTTGTTTTGATGTTGGTTGTTTCTTTGATTATAATGGCATTTATCTATTTTTTTAAAGAGCCTGTATTGAGGTCATTCGGAGCTACGGAAGAGACATTTCAGTATGCAAATGATTATCTGAATATAATTTTGGGAGGTGTAGTCTTTCAGGTGGTTGGTTTTTCCCTTAATAATGTTATCAGGTCAGAAGGGAATGCAAAAATTGCCATGTTATCCATGATTATAAGTGCAGGTACCAATATCATACTGGATCCTATTTTTATTTTTTGGTTCAATATGGGTGTAAAAGGGGCTGCATGGGCAACAGTTATTTCAATGTTTGTTTTAACGATTTGGGTAGTTATTCATTTTCGCAGTAAGAATGCCGTAGTTAAGTTAAGGAAGAAAAATATTCGGATTGAAAATCGCATTATGATTGAAATAACAGCAATCGGGATGGCTCCATTTACCATGCAGGTAGCTAACAGCTTGGTAAGTGGTTTGTTGAATCAAAGGCTTATTGAGTTTGGAGGGGATCTTGCTGTTGGTGCAATGGGTATTATCAATTCGGTAAATTCTTTGGTTATTATGACTATCGTAGCTATAAATATGGCATCACAGCCAATCATCGGATTTAATTACGGGGCAAAATCTGTACCCCGGATAAAAGAGGCGCTCAGTATATCGGTCATTGCCGCCACCTTGGTGTCGGTAGCTGCATTTATTGCATTGGAGTCTGTCCCCGGATATTTAGTGCGGCTTTTCAACAGCGACAGTATTGAATTATACCATATTGCAGTAAGAGGAGTTAAGTTGGTGATTTTGGCCTATCCCATAGTGGGCTTTCAGATTGTGGCTTCCAATTTTTTTCAGGCAGTCGGAAAAGCAAAAATTGCCATGTTCACAACCCTTTTCCGCCAGGTTATCGGATTGATACCACTGTTATTTATATTGCCCGAATTTTTAGGTATAACGGGCATATGGCTTGCATATCCTGTTGCTGATGCAATATCGGCAGTTGCAGTTGTTTATCTGTTGGTAAGAGAGTGGAACAGGCTGCCCGATTTGGTATCAAAACCTGCGGCAGGCAGCACAGTGATGGATATATTTCCACGGTAAATCAGATTAAAGATGTTGAAAGCTTTGGCTTCAGAGCACCGGCAGTATAGGAATTATCAGATTTTACAAGTTCTTCAGGGGTACCCGAAAAAATAAGGTAACCCCCTTTGTCTCCACCTTCAGGGCCAAGGTCAATAATCCAGTCTGCCGATTTTATAATTTCAAGGTTGTGTTCCACCACTATAATGGAGTGGCCTCTTGAGATAAGTGCATTAAATGAATCAAGCAGCTTGCTGATATCATGGAAATGAAGGCCGGTGGTAGGTTCATCAAAGATAAAAAGCGAAGGCGAACTTTTTTCATTGGCAAGGAATGATGCCAGTTTAACACGTTGGCTTTCTCCGCCTGAAAGTGTGCTTGACGATTGTCCCAGCTTAATATAACCCAATCCTACATTCTGTAACGGAAGCAATCTTTTAACTATCTTTTTTTCAGTTGATGATTTTTCGGATAAAAAAAGCTCAATTGCTTCGTCGATTGTTAAATTTAATATATCATCAATATTTTTACCTTTGTATTCCACTTCCAGGATATCCTCTTTAAATCTTTTACCATTACAGCTTTCACAAATCAGATAGACATCTGCCAGAAATTGCATTTCAACTTTGATGATCCCTTCCCCCTGACACTCTTCACATCTCCCTCCATCTACATTAAATGAGAAATGCGAAGGTTTAAGCTTCAGTAGTTTAGCTGCCTGCTGTTCAGCAAATAGTTTGCGTATTTCATCATATGCTTTGATATAGGTTACCGGATTTGAACGTGATGATTTGCCGATAGGGTTCTGGTCAATAAATTCTACAGAACTTATAAGTTTATAATCACCTGCAATGGTGTCGTGCCTTCCCGGACGGTTGCCGGGACCTGACACTATTCTGGAAAGCGCGGGATATAATATTTCTGCTACCAATGAAGATTTGCCTGAACCGCTTACACCTGTAACTACAGTTAACGTATTAAGGGGGAACTTTACATTTAGATTTTTCAGATTGTTTTGTCGTGCACCTTTGATCTCGATAAAGTTGTTCCATTTGCGTCTGGATGAAGGAATATCTATCTTTTCAGTTCCCGTAAGATATTTTGCTGTCAGGCTGTTTGAGTTTTTTTGCAGATCTTCGTGAGAGCCCTGGAATACAACCTCCCCTCCATGTTGCCCTGCAAGAGGACCGATATCGATAATCTGATCTGCCGACCGCATGATCTCTTCATCATGTTCAACCACCAATACCGTGTTACCGGTTTTTTGCAGTTTCCGCAAGACATTGATCAATCTTTGTGTATCACGCGGATGCAGTCCGATGCTGGGCTCGTCAAGTATATAGAGAGAACCTGTAAGGCTGCTGCTTATTGAGGTGGCCAGATTGATCCTTTGTGACTCGCCTCCGGAAAGGCTGGACGATAACCTGTTAAGGGTAAGATATCCCAATCCGACATCACATAGATAGTTAAGTCTGTTTTTTATCTCTGTTAAAACTCTTTTTGCAATTGTTTCATCATGACTGTTAAGGTTTATCGATGAAAAGAGTGCTTTTAGCTCTGAAACCGGCAGTTCAATCAGCTCCTGCACTGCTTTTCCTGCAACTTTAATATAACCGGCCTCTTTTTTGAGCCGTGTACCTTTACATTCGGGACATGTGGTTTTTCCCCTGTACCGTGAAAGCATTACACGGTTTTGTATCTTATAACTTTTTTCTTCTAAGCGTTTAAAAAAGGAGTCAATGCCTTTGAAATAGCGATTCCCTTTCCAAAGTATATTTTTTTGTTCTTCAGACAATTCGTTATATGGCTTATGTATAGGGAAATTAAATTTATCAGCTGAATAGATCAGTCGCTCTTTCCACCTTCCTGATTTTTCACCACGCCAGCAGGCAACAGCATCTTCATATAGTGATAATGATTTATTGGGAATGACCAAATCTTCGTCTATATCAATTATTTTACCGTAACCTTCACAAAGGGGGCATGCACCAAGCGGATTATTAAAACTGAAGGTATGTACCGAAGGTTCTTCAAATTCAATTCCGTCAGCTTCAAACAGATTAGAAAATGATCGGGAAATGTCTTTATCGTTCCGGCAGATTTTCACAATACACACTCCACGTCCTTCGTAAAAAGCTGTTTGAACCGAATCGGCAATTCTGTCGCGGGTATCATCATCCTGATTAACAACAATACGGTCTACTATAATATTACAGGTGCCGGAACAAATTGAATCATCAGCTGATTTAATAAGTTCGGCTATTTCAACTGTTTTACCGTTAACTTCCAATCGTGTGAACCCCTGCTGAGCTAAAAGTTCCGCCTCCTCTTTTAATGTTCTGCCGTTTGTGGGTTTCAGCGGAGTCATTATCATAATTCTGGTTCCCCGGTCGAAAGAGTAAACATAATCAACTACATCTGTAACGCTTTCCCTGGTGACCTCTTTACCCGAAACCGGAGAAAATGTCTTCCCGATACGGGCATAAAGCAGTTTCATATAATCATATATTTCGGTGGAAGTACCCACTGTAGATCGCGGATTTCGTGTGTTTACCTTTTGTTCAAGGGCAATTGCGGGGGGGATATTTTTAATATATGTAACTTCAGGTTTGTTAATACGCCCTAAATATTGCCTGGCATATGCTGAAAGACTTTCCACATAACGACGCTGCCCTTCGGCGAAAAGTGTATCAAAAGCTAATGATGATTTCCCTGAACCTGAAACTCCGGTGATCACAACCAGATGGTTTAAAGGTATTTCCAGAGAAATATTTTTAAGGTTATGTACTCTGGCATTTTTTATTTCAATAAATTTTATCTCTCCGGTAACTGCCATTTACACACTTATATTTTAATATTTGAAAAAAAGCTTGGATAATTCATTAAAATGTAACATTTTTACCGTGCAAAATTAAATAAATAGTTTTACTTCAACTTAAAAATAAGCGCCTATCGAAAAACTTTACTTTTTGTTTTTACATAAAAAAATGGAAGGTAATGCTCAAAACAAATTCTATGAACGACAATGAGCTCGTTCAAAAGTTTATCGAAGGCGACCAGGCTTCACTTGAAAAATTAATTTACCGTCACAAAAACAGAGTGTATTCATACATTTTGATAATAGTGAAAAATCAGGAACTTGCAGAAGATATTTTCCAGGAAACTTTTATTAAGGTGATCAGGTCTCTTAAAAGAGGTAAATATGTTGAAAACGGTAAATTCATTTCATGGGTTTTAAGAATTTCACACAATCTTATTATTGACCACTTCAGAAAAGAGAAGCTTCAGGGAACTGTTTCAAACGACAGTATGGAGGTGGATATTTTCAATTCCCGCAAATTTGCTGAAGAGACAATTGAAGATCATTTGGTGAATAACCAGATTTTGTTTGAAGTGAAAGAGCTTATAAAAGAACTGCCTGAAGATCAGCAGCAGGTTATCTATATGAGGCACTATATGGGGCTTAGCTTTAAAGAGATAGCCGCGCAGACAGATGTAAGTATAAATACTGCTTTGGGCAGAATGCGGTATGCTCTGATTAATCTCCGTAAACTGATAAGGAAAAAAAATCTTTCTCTTACTAAAAATTAACAATAGTTAAACAATATTAGATATATACGGGCGTTTTTCTAAAGTGATAAATAGAAAATGCCTATGAAAAACAATTCTACTTTTATTTTATTTATTAAGAAATTATTTTTTAACAGAAAGTACGATGTTGATCCATTTTTTGAAATGTATGCAGGTGATTATATAGAATTTGAGAGAGATGAAGATTCTCCATCAGACGAAACTGTTCAAAAGATAATTGATTTTGCCCATACATACGGGGTTTTGAAAACCAAATCTGCCGGACAGGTTGAAGTGAACCTGAATTAATCAACATTGAAATTTTTAATTCCGCAGAAGCCTTTCTCTCCATTTGTCAAAGTAAAATATTGGCTTAAATGCACAAGGATTCAAGGCAGAGATTATTTATAATGAATTTAATTAACGACCTTTTTCCGGAGTCCTGAAAATTTTTGAAATAATTGGTTAATTGTTTTAATCTGTTATTGACATTGCAATTGAAGAAACAATTAATGCAGGAATTTAAATTTTTTTTGATTTTGTTCTATAAATGTTGAATTTGCTATATATACAGGTGCTTTGTTTCTTAGGTTTCAGTATTTATATTTGTGCTGTTATAATTGATATAAACTGAAAAAATCTTCTTATTCAGAACTAAATACTATAAAAATATATGTTTAATTAAGTGATATTAATATGAAGATATTAGTATGTCTCGGACATGTGCCTGATACAACTGCAAAAGTGAAATTTATTGAGGGTAAATCGTTCGATAAAAGTGGTGTTCAATGGATTATAAATCCATGGGATGAATATGCATTGACACGGGCCATAGAGTTAAGAGAGGACCCGGGGAATTCTGTCGGTTCGGTAACAGTCATTACTGTTGGAGGGAAAGATACTGAACCTACAATCCGTAAGGCCCTTGCAATTGGTGCTGACGATGCTGTACGCATTGATGCCGAGCCTTCGGATTCCTGGTTTGTAGCTTTTCAGATTGCAGAAGCGGTTAAGGATAAAGGATTTGATATAATTTTTGCAGGAACAGATTCGAGCGATTATAATGGCTCGATGACCGGGGGAATGTTGGCAGGTTTTCTTGGGATAGATTCAGTGTCAGCTGTATCGGGAATTGTCATTAAGGAGAATGAAATTGAGATTACACGTGATATTGACGGGGGCAGGGAGTTACTTTCAGCCGGCTCTCCCTTGGTGGTTGTTGTACATAAAGGTATTGCCGGGGAGGTCCGTATTGCTTCAATGCGTGGAATTATGACGGCTCGTAAAAAGGAATTAAGTGTTATTGCTCCTGCTTCTATTGAGCCTGTTACAGAATATGAATCATTTGAGCTTCCAAAACCAAAGCCGCCATGCAGGATGGTAAAGAGTGACAATGTGGCTGAGCTGGTAGATTTATTGCAAAATGAAGCCAAAGTAATTTGATTTTAAATAAAAATTCAGGATATGTCAGTTTTAGTTTATGCTGAAAATTGGGACGGACGGTTTAAAAAATCGTCATTTGAGCTGATCTCCTATTCAGCCGGAATTGCAGATATGCTGGAGACATCACTTACTGCTGTCTCCATAGGTAAGGTAGATGATGATGAGTTAAAAAAACTTGGAGATTACGGGGCAGATAAAATTTTGAAGATAGAGGACGAGAAGTTAAAATGGTTAGATAATAAAATTTATGCCGAAACAATAGCCATAGTTGCCCGATCGGAGAATGCCAAAGTAATAGTCCTTTCGAACAGTAACACGGGGAAAGCCGTTGCACCCGGACTTTCAGTCAGGCTTAAAGCTGCTGTTGGAACAGGAGTTATTGCTTTACCCGATTCTACAGATCCATTTAAAATTACTAAAAAGGTATTTTCAGGGAAAGCTATTGCTCATGTGGTTTTAAAAACAGATGTTAAAATTTTAACATTAACTCAAAATTCATTTGAGCCTGCAGTGAAAAGAAACAGGGTTGAGATTGTTCCTCTTCAGGTTGAGGTTCCTGCTTCGGCAATTAAAGTTAAAGATATTAAAAAACAGACCGGGAAAATATTGCTTACAGATGCTGAAATTGTTGTTTCCGGCGGGAGAGGAATGAAATCTCCCGATAATTGGGGGGTTATTGAAGAGTTAGCAAATATTCTGGGTGCAGCCACAGCCTGCTCAAGGCCTGTTTCGGACGAAGGCTGGAGGCCGCATGAAGAACATACCGGGCAAACCGGCAAGATCATTTCTCCCAATCTTTATATTGCAGCGGGAATTTCCGGTGCCATTCAGCATATGGCCGGGGTAAGTTCATCCCGATGTATTGTAGCCATCAATAGTGATGCAGATGCCCCGGTTTTTGAATATGCCGATTACGGCATAGTGGGAGATGTACTTAAAGTTTTGCCTGAATTTACGGAGGCTGTTAAAAAGGCAAAAAACAGATAATCCGTGCTTATGGTGTAAGCACAATCTTTTCTATTTATGAAACTAACATTCCGGTTAAATCAGGAATCTGAGAGGATGATTAAAATATATGCGGCAGGTTATATGGTACCATTAAAAATAATTACTTTTAATCATATAAAATATGCCATAATTTTTTAGTCTTATGATAAAGCAGACTGTTTTTGCTATTGTACTGATAATTACCCTTACTGTTTTTGGTATTACTGCCAGAAGGTTGTTTAATTTTTTTAAACTTACCAAACCTGCTTTTCCGGTCAGAAATATTGGCAGGAGGATAATTCTCACATTGAAAGTAGCTTTCCTGCAAACAAAGATACTTCGCCGCCCTGTGGTTGGAATGATGCATGCATTGGTCTGGTGGGGGTTCCTGGTGATATTGGCGGGAAGTATAGAGATGGTGATTGACGGACTTACAGGAACTGAAAGAGTTTTTAAAATTTTTGGCGTTGGTTACGACATTGTTATAGCAACCGGAGATATTTTTGCCCTGTTGATTGCTGTGCTGATCTGTGCTTTTCTTATACGCCGGATATTTATGAAGATCAGACGTTTTGAGGGTGTGGAGATGAAGCATAAGTTTCATGTGGATGCAACCTTTGCACTGTCGCTGATCCTTTTTCTGATGATCACCCTGCTTGGGATGAACACTTTTTATATTCTTGATTCACTCTCCGCAGGAACGGTTATTGCCGGAACATACCCTGTGAGCAGCAGGATTGCGGTATTATTGGCAGGTCACTCAGCTTTTAATTCATATTTTTGGCATCAATTAAGCTGGTGGGGACATATTCTCGGTATCTTCTTTTTTGCTAACTATCTGCCTTATTCTAAGCATTTTCATGTATTTATGTCGGTTCCCAATGTTTTTCTGAGTAATCTTGCCCCTGTCGGGAAAATGACTCTTATGGAAGATATTACAAAAGAGGTGAAGATTATGATGAATCCTGATGCTGATTATAATGAAAGTGATGATGATTCAATGCCGGAACATTTTGGAATTTGTGATATTGAGGATATAACCTGGAAAAATTATCTTGATTCTTTGGCATGCACTCAGTGTGGCAGGTGTACATCGGTGTGTCCTGCCAATATTACCGGCAAATTATTGTCGCCCAGAAAAATAATAATGAATGTCAGAGAGCGGATGTCCGGGAAAGGACCTGCAATGATAAAAAACGGCAATGACCGGAGTGACGGGAAGGCGTTGTTGGGCGATTATATAACTGCTGAAGAGCTGTGGGCTTGCACTACCTGTAATGCATGTGTTCAGGAGTGCCCTATAAATATTGACCAGCCGGCAGTTATACTGGATATGAGACGTTATCTTGTTATGGAGCAATCTGCTGCCCCTGCAGGGCTTAATCAGATATTCTCCAATTTAGAAAATAATGGTGCTCCGTGGCAGTTTTCACAGGAAGACAGAATGCTGTGGGCAGAGGATCTGTATATAAATAAACCGGCAGGACAGATAATAGATTAACCATGGAGAAGGTCAAAGTAAAAATTAATGTGCCTGTTATGGCAGATCTCTTTGCAAAAGGGAAGAAGCCTGAGTACCTTTTATGGGTGGGCAGTGCCGGCGCATTTGACGATCGCTATAAGAAGGTCATCAGGGCTTTTGTTAAAATTCTTGAATATCTGGGAACAGACTATGCCGTTCTTGGTACCGAAGAGTCGTCGAGCGGCGATGTGGCCAGAAGAGCGGGGAATGAGATGCTTTTTCAGATGCAGGCATTGGTCAATATTGAACTGATGAGCAGCTATGGTGTACAGAAGGTAATAACATGCGATCCGCATGTGTATAATACATTTAAAAATGAGTATCCTGATCTGGGAGCTAAATTTAGTGTGATACACCACTCCCGGTTTCTGGCGCAAATGATTAAAGAAGGAAAATTGAACCCGGGAACAGAAGTTTTTAAAGATATTAGAATTACCTATCATGATCCCTGTTACCTTGGACGTGCAAATGGTGAATATGAAGCTCCCCGTAAGGTTATAAACAGCCTTTTTGCAGAAATAAGGGAGATGAAAAGAAATAAAAGCCATGCACTTTGCTGCGGTGCGGGAGGGGGTCAAATGTTTAAGGAGGCAGAGAAGGGGAATAAGGAGATTTTTATTGAAAGAACGGAAGATATATTGGAGACCGGAGCTGAAATCGTGGCTACGGCTTGTCCTTACTGTATGGTTATGCTCACAGACGGATTGAAATACAAAAACAGAGATGAGGAGATAAAAAATTATGATATTGCTGAGTTGATAGCTTTGTCGCTTGATTTGTAAATGTAAATTTGAAAATAATGGAAAATAAAAAGTATGTATCGGGTGGGGAGTTTATGGTAAATGATCCTGAGGCCAAAAATATATTTATCCCTGAGGATTTTGACGAGGAACAGTTGATGATAGCTGAAACATGCCGTGATTTTATTAATACGGAGGTGATGCCTAACCTTGACAAGATCGATGCTCAGCAAGAGGGAATAGCAAAGGAGTTGCTGAATAAATCAGGAGAGCTGGGACTTTTGGGAATATCAATACCTGAAGAGTACGGCGGTTTTGGTCAGTCATTTGTCACTTCAATGCTTGCCAGCGAAGTAATGGGCACCGGATACTCATTTGCTGTTACCTACTCTTGCCATACAGGTATCGGCTCCATGCCAATACTATATTTTGGCAATGATCAGCAAAAAGAAAAATATCTTCCCGCATTGGCTTCCGGAGAGCTGATCGGGGCTTATTGCCTCACTGAACCGGGAGCAGGTTCAGATGCCAATTCCGGCAAAACAAAGGCAACATTATCGGAAGATGGAAAATATTATCTTCTGAACGGACAGAAAATGTGGATTACAAATGCAGGTTTTGCCGATCTTTTTATCGTTTTTGCAAAAATTGACAACGACAGAGTTCTTAGCGCTTTTATTGTTGAGCGGACATTTCCCGGAATAAAATTTAATCCTGAAGAGAAGAAAATGGGTATTAAAGGATCGTCTACGCGGCAGATCTTTTTTGAAGATTGTAAAGTGCCTGTGGAAAATCTGCTTTGGGGCAGAGGAAAAGGTTTCCGGATTGCTTTGAATATTCTTCATATGGGACGGATAAAATTGGGAGGTAATGTTATAGGAGCAGCTAAACTGGCTGTTGAGCAGTCGGTTAATTATGCTAATGACAGGAAACAATTCGGACAGTTTATCTCTTCATTCGGGTTAATTAAACAGAAGCTTGCACAGCAGGTTATTAAAACTTTTACTGCCGAATCGGCCGTTTATCGTGCAAGCCGGAATGTAGATGAGTTTATTGAAGCACATATCGGTACCATTACAAGGGAGGAGGCAATAGTTAAGGCATTTGAAGAGTATGCTGTTGAAGCAGCTATTCTGAAGGTGTATGGATCTGAAGCTCTTGATTATATTGTTGACGAAGGAGTACAAATACATGGTGGTATGGGATACTCTTCCGAGATGCCTGTTGAAAGAGGTTATCGCGACTCGCGGATCAACAGGATTTTTGAAGGAACAAATGAGATAAACAGGCTTGTTACAATTGATACTCTTCACAAAAAAGGCACTAAAAAGGATTTTCCCCTGTATGAACGGGGTGAGGAGGTGATCAGCACTCTTAAGAATATTTCCGGTTGCTGTTCTTCGCGGGAAGATTTTTATGAAAGTAAAAAGGCCTCTGTAAAAGGCTTTAAAAAGACGGGACTGATGCTTATGCGGGCAGTTTTTGATAATTTCGGACGGCAGATGATAAATGAGCAGGAAGTACTCAATAATATTTCTGATATTGTTATGAATATTTATGTTGCAGAATCATCATTGCTGAGAGTCCGGAAAAAGGAGGAAGCAGGTGAGGATGTAGCACTATATAAAGATATGATCGATATATTTATATATGACACGGCTGCTTCAATCCGCAAAGATGCACAGGATGCCGTAAATGCAATTTTTGAGGGCGGGGAGCTGAAGTTGTTTACCAAGGGAGTTGAAAAGTTTACCTGCGTTGAGCCTGTCAATGTTAAGGAAGCCCGTCGCCGGATTGCAGATAAGCTGATAGAAGAGAACAGATATTGTTTTTGATTTACTTAATCTGATACTATTTTGACACTTCGGTAATTTTATTTTTTTTTACTTTTGCCCCCAATTAAAAAATAATGACAGAAATAAGGAATGTTGCAATAATAGCACATGTTGATCATGGTAAGACAACCCTGGTGGATCGTATATTATATCAGGCTAAACTTTTCAGGGATAATCAAAAGATGGGAGACCTTATTCTTGACAGTAATGAGTTGGAGAGGGAGCGCGGAATTACCATCTTATCAAAAAATGTTGCAGTAAGGTATGGCGGCACAAAGATCAATATTATCGACACTCCCGGTCACTCTGACTTTGGAGGTGAAGTAGAAAGGGTGTTAAATATGGCTGACGGAGCTTTGTTGATAGTAGATGCTTTTGAAGGGCCGATGCCGCAAACCAGGTTTGTATTGCAGAAGGCAGTAGATCTGGGATTGAAGATTATTGTTGTGATCAATAAAATAGACAAACTTAATTGTACTCCCGAAATTGCTCATGAAAAGGTATTTGACCTTATGTTTTCTCTTAATGCTTCAGAGGAGCAGCTTGATTTCCCAACGGTTTACGGGTCTGCAAAAGCCGGATGGATGGGGCCCGACCCAAAAACCGCAACAGATAATATAAGCTATCTGCTCGACACCATACTTACTCATATACCACCTGTAAAATATAAAAGCGGAACCTTGCAAATGAGAATTACCTCTCTTGATTACTCATCTTATACAGGGCGCATTGCAGTTGGAAAAGTTACCCGGGGAAATTTGGTGCCCGGCTCTGCCGTGTCGCTTGTAAAGCGGGATGGGAGTATAGTTAAGGCTACGGCAAAGGAGGTCTACCTGTTTGAAGGATTGGGAAAGGAGAAGACAAAAAAAGCTGTTTCTCCGGGTGAAATTTGCGCAGTTATCGGCCTTGAAGGATTTGAAATCGGAGATACGGTTGCAGATTATTTTGAACCGGAAGGACTTGAGCCGATAAAGGTGGATGAGCCTACAATGAGTATGTTATTTGTTTCAAACAACTCTCCGTTTTTCGGCAGGGACGGAAAATATATCACTTCAAGGCAACTGCGCGAACGGTTATGCAAGGAGACTGAAAAAAATCTGGCTTTAAGAGTGGAAGAGACCGGTTCGGCTGATTCATTTAATGTTTACGGAAGAGGAATTTTGCATTTGTCGATTTTAGTTGAGACCATGAGACGCGAGGGATATGAAATGCAGCTTGGACAACCCAAAGTTATTACCAGAGAGCTAAACGGTATAAAGTATGAGCCGGTTGAATACCTGACTGTTCAGACACCTGAACAATTTTCGGGCAAAGTGATTGAATTGGTTACACGCAGAAAAGGAGAAATATTAAATATTGATGTCAATAATGCAAGGGCATATCTTGAATTTTCTATTCCTTCAAGGGGGATTATCGGGTTGAGAAATCAAATGCTGACAACAACAGAGGGCGAAGCGGTTATGGCACATCGTTTTAAAGGTTATGAGCCATGGAAGGGCAGTTTAAGTGTAGTTCGCAATGGAGCGTTAATTTCATTGGAGACAGGTGAAGCTATTGCATATTCCATTGATAAAATGCAGGATAGAGGGCGCTTTTTTATTAACCCCGGAGAGGAGATATATACAGGGCAGGTAATAGGTGAAAACAGAAAGCATGATGACCTTACCATTAATGTAATCCGCACTAAAAAACTGACAAATATGAGGGCTTCAGGTGCAGATGATAAAGCAATAATAACTCCTGCAATAAAGTTTTCACTTGAAGAAGCAATGGAATATATCCGTACCGATGAGTTTCTTGAAGTTACTCCTGTTAATATGAGAATACGAAAGATACTTCTCAGTGAACATGAACGGAAAAGGCAAGTGAAAATTTCAGAAAACCAACAGTAAGCTCACAAAGAGGGATACCTTTAAAACCGGCATATTGCAAGTCAGTTGTTTTTTTGTTCATAAACTGTTCTGCCTGCTACAATAGTTTTTTTCAGGTTAAATTGGAAATCATCCATGGTAAAAAGTATCAGGTCGGCCCTCATGCCCGGTTTAATTTCTCCCCTGTCTTTTAAGCCATACAGGCGGGCAATGTTAGTACTGGCCATTTGAATGGCAGTTGCAAGATCACAGCCGGTTACTTTCATAACATAGCCGATCATTTGAGGTTGTAATTTTCCCGAGCCGCTCAGTACATTCTGTTTTGGATAAACCACTACGCCCTCGGCCTTTAATTCAAGGGTATCGCCAATAACATTCAGATAGTAACCGGGGGTAAGTCCGCCCAAAGGGCTTACATCAGAGGTGATAATTATTTTATCCGGTCCTTTAGCTTTATAAAATACCTTTATCTGCTCAGGCTGAAGATGATAGCCATCACATATGATACTGGCTGTCAATCTCTCTTCAGCAAGCTGGGGCCAGAGAGGATTGATATGGCGGTTTATTGTATTAGCCATTCCATTTCCAAGGTGTGTGGAAATTGCTGCACCTTTTTCTGCTGCTTCTGTGATATGGGCTGCCGAACCGTTATGGTGACCCAGTCCGACAACAATCCCCATCTCCCTGCATTTTGTTATAAACTCCATTGCTCCTTTTACTTCCGGAGCCAGAGTTACCTGCAGGATATTTTTTTCCGAAGCATCATAAAGTTCCATAAATTCATCCCAGTTTGGCTCCCGCACATGTATTAATGGGTGCGCACCTCTATATCCGTCTATGGGAGAGACATAGGGACCTTCGAGATGAAACCCGGGAATTGAACCAAGTGTTTCAGGGTCTGCTTTTGCCCGGGCCAGTAATTTGAAGTTTTTAAGATAGACCTGATGGTCATTAGTCGGAAGAGTTGGCATATAACTTGTAACACCGGCTTCCCAGAAAGCTTTTGTGATAGTGTGAATACCTTCAGAAGTCAGTTCTCCGCCGACATCGACAAATGAATATCCCTTATATCCATTCACCTGATTATCTATTAACCCCGGAGCCACAATAACTTTATCCGCGCCTGCTGACAGCCCGGACACTTTTTTTATTTTTTCGATTTTATCATTTCTGATATAGATATTCACAGGGGAGCCATCCAGATAAAGGTTCCCCTCCACCATCATGTCATACTGCACTTTGTTGCCGCATCCGGACAACAGAAATAAAACTGCAAAAGTTAGAATAGCCGTAATGATTAACAGATTGATTTTGTTTTTTATTATTCCTGTCATATCTCTCTATTTGATTATAGTGTTAAATAATAATTTAAAAGTTCCGTCAGTCTGATCCCTGCTTTGTGCGGGGAAGCCGATGAGCACTATCTCCCCTTCTCCATAAGAGGCAGCAATCATTGGCGATTTGCCTGTTATTGTTTTTTCTCCGATCAGCCAGCCGCTTTTGAGCAGGTTTTTATCTTTATATCTGACTATCGAAGTGTACCGGTTGTTATATCTGCCCGGTAAAACAGCAAAAACAGGACTGTAAAAATTAAGAATAACTCCTTCGTCAGGCATACCATATGCTAACGGATGTGAATTATCAAATTCTGCTTTAAGCGTTGATCCGGGACAAAAGTACTCATTTGTGCTCACTCCTTTTGTTACATCCCTTATTTTCAGGTCAAATGCATCAACAGCAAATTCGTAAGAGTTACCTAAAACGGTAAGGGTACCTCCCCGGTTGACAAACTCTTTAAGGGCTTCAGTCCCCTCCTTTCCGATACCGCTTCTGTATTTTTCAGGATAATCTTCAGGATTAATACTTTTTATATTTTCATAGTTGCCGGTAATATGTGCCTTTGAGTCATCCGGCAGTACAATAACGTCATATTTGCTGATTAGATTTCCCTCCTTGATCTCCTCACTTCTTAAAGTTTTATAACTGAAGTCAAAATGTTCAAAACAGAGCCTGGTCCACCCTTCATCCATATTACCTCCATAATATCTTTGGAAAAGTCCTATCCTGCCCCTTTTAACTTGATGTGCATTCTTTTTGTCATACTGCTGAAGAGGATAAAAATCAACTCCGGTCTTTTTGGCAATTTCAGATATTTTATCTGCTGCCCCTTTTTCAATAATGAAGTCGCCTTTTTTTAACTGCTCGTTGACTGCATCAAATCTTTTAATATCAACTCCCTCGTTAAGTAGCAGATTGACAGCCCTGAAAGCTGCATTTTGCCTTCCGTCGAACCAATACCCGTTACTACCTTTTTGTATACTCCCCTCTATTTTGTCATTATCTTTCAGCAGGGTGAAATTACCATCAGGGCATATTGTCAGTTCTTCAACGGATACACCCATAAACTCTGCCATGGTATGAGTTGCCAGATCGTATGGCCTCAGAGGCATTCCTTTATTATTTCGGGTCCAGTAATTATCTAAGTAATGTGTTTCTGTAAGGAGATTTTTTATTAATCCCATTTTTGGCTGTGCCAGCGATATAATATATGAACCACCGGGATACTCTTTTCTGTCAGCCTCGAAGTTGCTTTCTGCTTTTTGGATTTTTATTCCTGACTGAAGGAGTTTGTTTACCATTTTAACAGAAGTAAGTTTATCATGTTGATATGCAGGAATAATCAATGTTTTAACTTTACTTTCCATACCGCGCCGGATTTGATTTCCGGCTTTTACACAGGCTGATTTCAGCACGCTTTTTCTATTTTTTGCAGCCAGATCAAGTAAAGACCATGCTGATGATTTTTGTTGGTCCACAATATTGCGTAATCTCCACCATCCGCCGGGCCAGGGATTGGGAAATGTAGTTTGTGCTTCGTAGTCGGGAAACATCCTGGTATTTGCCGTAAGCTGTTCGGGATGGATATATATTGGTGATGCATAATTGACAGAAGCTGACTCTGTCAGCATACCTGCAATATTATGAAACAGGGTGATCCAATGCCAGCCGAAATGGCCCCATCCGCTAAATTGTGCAGCATTAAGGATTCCTTCAAATCCTTCTTTTTCAAGCATATATGCAATATGAGCGCCATACCAGCTTAACTCACGCCAGATAACAGGGTCTGCATGAGGGCGTATCGGGTCGCAATATGGAGGCACATAAAAGCGGGCGCCATAAGCTCCCATCTGGTGGTGGTCGATATATGCCTGAGGTTGCCAGTCGACATACATCAGCTTAGCCGTATGACGCGATTCAATAAGATTTAAATAATCTCCGTCCCGGTTATTGTCATGCCCGCAATATTTATGATAGAGCCATGGCATCATAACCCCTTCATATTCTGTACCTGATGTTTGGTTATACCAATCAGTTATCATTATTTGTCCGTCAGGATTAAAACAAGGGATCATAAAAAACAAAACATTGTCCAATATAAGATTACACTCTTCGTCATTTCGTGTCAGCAGGTCATATGTTAACTCTATACTCATTTGAGTGCCGCCTACCTCACTTGCGTGAAGGCTCATCGACTGGTTTATAACAACTTTCCCCTCTTCAATAAAGAGTGCAAGAGAGTCGGGGTGCACATTGTCCGGATCGTTAATCTTCTTATTGATATATTGTAACCTGTTGAGATTGTTAAGGTTTTCCGGAGATGATATAATCAGCGCCAGAAAAGGGTGGCCTTCGGACGAAGGTCCCAGGTTCATCACCCTGATCCTGTCAGACTGTTTTTCAAGTGTATAAAAATAATCAACAATTTTATCCCATCTGGCTAATTTAAAATCATCTCCTATTTGAAATCCAAAAAACTCTTTCGGGGAAAGGATTTTGCTTTGGGCATATAGACCGGCAGGATTGAAAATAGATGTTAAAATCAGGAAAGTAAGTACCATAAAAACAGGTAGTTTAAAAATATTTCTATAAGCTTGGATTACCGGGTTATACATTTTTGATTTTTTCTCACACATACTTTTTGATTTATAGGTTTATCTTTTTTGTATTTCTGCTTCCTGTTGACGGCTATACTTATTATTAATGGCTAAAATAAGATTTATTATTATTAGAATATTACTTAAAGCAGAGGATAATTGTCTATTTTTACTAAAAATCAATTTTAAAAGTCAATAACCATCTCATTTGAATTACCAAAATTACCTTATGAATGATTCGTAATATAATAATTAAAAATCGCAGTTACAGAAAATTTGATTCTTCGGTACAAATTTCAAAGGAGCAAATAATTAAATGGATTGAACTTGCAAGATTTTCTGCAAGCGCCCGGAATATGCAACCGTTAAAATATGCAATCAGCACCGGCCGGGCTTTAAACAGTAAGATCTTTCCCAATTTAGGTTGGGCGGGATATCTGACTGATTGGCCCGGGCCGGCTGAAAATGAGCGGCCTGTGGCTTATGTTGCTGTTTTACTCGACAAATTGTTGGCCAGCAGTTGTTATTGTGATGACGGAATTGCCATGCAAAGTATTTTATTAGGTGCTGTGGAAGATGGTTTTGGCGGTTGTATAATCGGCACCATTAATAAAAAAGAGGTTGCTGAACTTTTTAACCTTCCCGGCAACCTTGAAATATTGTGGCTTATAGCACTTGGCAAACCTTCTGAAAAAGTTGTATTGGAAACTGCAGGGGAAGGGGATATTAAGTATTGGCGTGATGAAGGGTTGACACATCATGTTCCCAAACGCCCGTTAGATGAGATTATATATAAAGGAATTTAGTATAAATCTTTTTTGTTCATTAGAATCGGGCAAGTAACATTTTGAATTATAATAATATAAAAAAAGTGTTGGTTTGAGCTGTTGCTTTGGAATGAATAAATTATATTTGTCGGCATTAAATGAAACGAGTATCCCGATCAAAATCGGGATATGAGAGGATAATTAAAATATATGCGGCAAGCTATATGATATCATTGAAAATAATTATTTACGTATGAAATCAACTTCTTTAATTGTTGGTATTGTTTCCTTGGTTGCAGTGGCGGTATTATATATACTACATTTCACCGGTTCGGGGGAAAGAGCAGAAGAGATTAATGAAACCATAATGAGCAAGGTTCCTAAAGGTGACGGATCTCTTAAAATTGCTTATGTAAAAGCTGATTCAGTAATTTTAAATTATGATCTTGCTCAGGATCTGCACGATCAGTTTACAAAAAGCCAGGAAGCATACAATGCAGAGTATGGCAGCAAACGGCAATCCTTTGAAAAGGAGGCTGCTGCATTTCAGGAAAAATTACAAAGAGGCGGATTTCTGACAGAGCAAAGAGCAATTCAGGAGCGTGACCGTTTGTTAGGGAGAGAACAGGAGATTGCCAAGCTCGACCAGGAGCTTTCGGGCAAACTTGCCGAAATGCAACAGGCTAACAATAAACAGATACTTGACAGTTTGATCAACTGCCTGAAAGAGTACAACAAAAATAAGAATTACGACTATATTTTAAATGGGGCAGAGGTGCTTATAGGTGACGAAGCCAACAATATAACCAAAGAGATATTGCAGGCTTTAAATGCCAGATACTTGCCGGCTGCAGGTCAGAGATAAAAATCGTCAAACTGGATTGCATGTTTGCAAACCGTTATTTGCAGAAAAGTAAAAACTTTAAATGGATTGAAGATATTCCGGATCCTGATACAAGGATAATTGTTGTAATACCTTGTTTCATGGAGCCTGAAATTATTAATACTCTTGAATCGTTAGTTAAATGCGATCTGCCTCCATGCTCTGCAGAGGTAATTATATTGATCAATCATTCAGTTATTTCCAAAGAAGAAGTCCGCCTTTATAATCAAAAGACAGCTATGGAGGCAGATGACTGGATCAGGAATAATCAGAGAAAAAATTTGCGCTTTTTTGTGGAAGGCCCGGTTGAATTTCCTTCAAAGTGGGCAGGTGTCGGGGTGGCAAGAAAGAGAGGTATGGATAATGCCGTCAGGCGGTTTAACTTTTTAAACAGGCCTGAAGGGATCATTGTTTCTCTTGATGCTGATACTATTGTAGAAAAAAATTATCTGACAGCTATTTTTGATCATTTTTTGAACAGTCCTGCAGATGTTGGTGCTGTAATCTCTTTTGAGCATCAGACTGAAAATCTGGAAGGAAGACATCTGCAGGGTATTCTTTTATATGAGAAGTACCTTGCTTACTACAGGAGGGCACTCCGTTTCTCGGGGTATCCGCATTCTATTTTTACAATCGGGTCGGCATTTGCCGTGAGAGCCGATGCATATGTTAAGCGGGGAGGGATGAGCAGGAGGCAGGCAGGTGAGGATTTTTATTTTTTGCAAAATCTGGTTCATCTGGGTAATGTCGGGGAGATATCTGCCACAACTGTCCATCCGTCAGCCAGGTTATCCGACCGGGTGCCATTTGGCACAGGGCCTGTACTTAACAAGTGGATGCGTTATGAAGAGGATCTTTCAAAAACCTATAATTTTAACTCCTTTTGCGATCTTCGTGAATTTTTCAGGATCAGAAAGAAACTTTTCAGGATAACTGAAGCAGAGTATCACATCTATATCAATACTTTGCCTGAATCTATTAGAAATTTCATCATAGAAGAGAACTTTCAGGATGAGTTGGATGATCTGAATAAGAACTGTTCGACATTAAAAACTTTTGATATACGCTTTTTTCAAAAATTCAATGCTTTTAAAATTTTAAAATATTTGAATTATGCACACACCAACTATTATGAAAAAGCGGAACTTGATTCCCAAACCGGGTTGTTGAATCTTAATTTACAAAGATTTTCCTAACCTCTTTGGCAACCTGTATTACCGGGCGGCGATCTATTTTGAAATAGTCAGCCAGAGAGTCGGGCATTCTTCTGTAATTCAGTTTTGCCTGCAGGTAGACAACTCCTTCAATATTATCCGGAATTTTAAAATCGTACTTTTCGGTTCTTACTTTCAGTGGTTCTAATCTGTTTTCTATCTCCTTGGTGCACAGCCATTGGGCATAGGTGAATTCTCCTTCACTATCCAAAAATGCACTATGGTATAATCTGTCGCCTTCCGGAAGGGCATCCCGTACAATTGGTTGTGACAGCTTACTGTGAGAGGGGTATGCAACCACTTCATTGCTGGTTATAAAGTATTTATCATAAGGGTCTTCAGGATTTGCAGGAACAGGTATGTGAAGCAGCTCTTCTCCTTCAGAGTTTACTAATGAAAGTCGCAGCCAGACATCACGTTCTTCTGTTGAGCCTGTTGGAAATTTATGCCCTGTTGCCACAGCCTGTACATCTACGGAAAAGTTTACCAGCTCACCTTTTTTAAATTCTTCTCTATCCAGTTTAATTGTCACGGTGGCAGCACCTTCTACAAATTCAGAAAAACCACCACCAAACCAGTGGTCTGAGTTTTCGGGGCGGGTTATACCCATTTTAGCAGGTTTCCCGCCCATTACCTGCATATGGCAGGTTTGGCAAACTATATTTCTGAATGGATAGGGACTCTCTTCATATTCGGTGAAAGTGGCTTTTACCCATATATTGTAAGGATTTAATTCATTATGGCAGGTTGAGCACATCATTGGGTCCTCAAAGATTTCTGAAGTAGCTGTTTCATGGTGTGGGGACCATGGAAACTCAAGGTCTCCGAATTTGGTATCGACTGCTTCAGTAGCTGTTGAAATATAGTCGTGATTGAATGGCGGGTCATTTCGAAAATGGCTTATTGTATGGCAGAAATCACAAAAAATACCTCTATCGGCTCTTGTTTTAAAGCCATCGGTTTTTTTCATGAAATTATCGGTTACGGGAGATTTTTCAGGAACCATTTCTCCGGTAAGATATGCACTTGGAGCATGACATCCAATACAGCCGTCTTTTACCCCTTTTAGTTCGGGGGCAAGAGATTCGGAGGGTATTACAAGATCATAAAACTGCTTTTGAAAAAAATCGCCTGTAAATGCCTTAGAGTGCTGAGAAAGATTCCATCTTGCAAACTTATCCCAGTGGCACCCTGCACAAACTTGCGGGTTTTCAAAGTAATGGTACTGTTTTTTTTGATTTTTTGCTTGTGCCTTCAGAATAGCTTTCTCCTGGGCAGAAATTGTTCCGGACAGTAGCATCACTATAAAAAAGAGTAATATTTTTTGCATCACTTAAATTTTTTGGTAGTCAATTAAAAAAATCCGATTGACAGGATAGATTTAAACACAAAATTATCTGCCGGATTGGTCAGACCAAATCCTGCGCCTGTATGCCAGGTAATATTGCCTTGAGTCCCGAAAATAATATCTATCGCCGGGAATATATATGTTTTTGATTCATTTAATGGAGAAAGATCTCTCAGCTCTCCCCATTTTGAATAGAGCTCAATCCCGGGCTGGTATTTCATGCTTTTTCTGAAGTACCAGCCGCCGTTTAAAGCTAATTCGATCCCTTTTCCTACACCGGGGCCGCTGGTGATTTTTTCAAAAGTAGGATTGAGTACAAATGAGTTAAATCCAAAATCTTTTTCAAGAATCCATTTTATCTCAAGCTCTTCTCCGGCTTTATGACTTTTTCTGGGAAGGATATATTCAACATATAATCCCATGTCAATCGGGCGTTCGCCTTTTTCCCAGAACCTGCCATGAAACATAACTGCTTTGGTGGCAACCTGTTTTAGACTTTGCCCTGCCGGATGTTCAAAATCGAGATATAGCGCTGCAGTCCATTTATTGCTTAATCCGTATTCCAATTCCAATGAGTGGGCCGTTAACCCGTTCCTGTCAACAGGCTCTCCAAAAAAAGAGTATTTATGTTTGGATCCTATGGCGCTGAACCAGTAAACCAGCTCCTTTTCGCCTGCTTCAGAGGTCATGTAAGGATAGATTTTGAAAAATTGTGCATTTGCTATAAGGGGGAGAATAAATAATGTCAGTGCAATTAATTTTCTTGACATGGCTTAAAGGTTATTTACGTTTATCGTTTGGCTAAGGTAACAAAAAGAGATAATTTAATCAATATTAAACAGGTTTAAAAAATTACATATATAAATAACCTCATTGCAACAGGTAACAGCCGGAAATCAGTTGAAGGAGAGCTCTTTATTTTGCAGCATCCTGTAAATTGTAGATTTCCCTATATCAAGCTTTGATGCAACTAACCGCACATTATGGTTATATTTATTTAAAAAATGTTTAACAATCTGATGGTTATATTCTTCAAGGGTCCTTTCATCGGCTAACAGGTGACTTACATTTTCCTCAATATTTATATTTAGATGAACAGGCTTTATTATATCGCTGTTGGTCATTACACAGGCCAGCTCCATCATAGCTTTCAATTCTCTGATATTTCCCGGGAAGGGGTATGTAAAGAGTGTCTTTTTAGTATCCTCGGAAATTGTTTTTTTGGACATGTCGTTCTCTTTGCAGAACTCATTTACAAAATATTTAGCCAATAATATAATATCTTTTCCCCGGTGTCTCAGGGGGGGCACCTCTATTGGCAGTCCCAAAAGCCTGTAATAGAGATCCTGCCTGAATTTTCCGGTAGTCACCAGATTTGCCAGGTTCTTATGCGTGGCAGTCAGGATCCTGACATCCAGTGGAATTATTTCAATACCGCCAAGACGTGTCAGCTCTCTTTCCTGTATTACCCTGAGCAGCTTAGCCTGAAGGTTTAAGTTGAGGTCTGCTATTTCATCAAGAAAAAGTGTACCTGTATTAGCTTGTTCAAATCTGCCGATCTTTCTAAATTCAGCACTTGTGAAAGCACCTTTTTCATGTCCGAAAAGTTCACTTTCAATTAAAGTTTCCGGTATGGCAGATACATTCACTGCAATAAATGGCTTGCCGCTTCGGGCGGAGTTATAGTGTATTCCTTTTGCCACCAATTCTTTGCCTGTGCCCGTTTCACCGCTGATAGATACAGAAATATTGGTTTGAGTTGCTTTTTCCATTAAAGAAAAGACCTGTTCTATCTCTCTGCTGTTGCCTTTTATCAGCTTTCTGAAATTGTACCGGTCTAATATGGCCCCTTTTAAACGCTGATTTTCCTTTTTAAGCAAATCAGAAGCATAAAGGTTTTTAATTATGTTAGTAAGTTTTTCCCTTGTGTCGGATGCCTTTCTTATATAGTCGTATGCCCCGTTTTTCATCAGCTCAATAGCAGTATTTATACTCTCCTGGGCAGAGATTATTATAATATTTGTTTGAGGAGATCTTTTTTGTATCTCCTTCATGGCCTCGTGACCGCCCATGTCGGGCAGGGTATAGTCAAGAGTCAGCACATCCGGCTGTTGTTCATCCAAAGCATTTAAACAGTCGCGTGCATTGTAAAAAACTCTCACCTGATAGTTGTTGCTGACAAGATGCTTTTTCAGCAGTTGAGCATAAAGGGTGTTGTCTTCTACAATAAAAATTTCATACTTTATATTCTTTTTTTGAGTGGTCATCTTCAATTGATTTAAACGTCCTATGTTTGTAAATTTTGTACCAAAATAGGAAAAATTTTTTAAAAAATTCCAAAATTGGTACAAAAGTATCTATTTGTAAAGCTTTCTTAAATGTTTTTTGAATATTAAACCGAATTGATTTATAATTTTAATTGATTTTGTAATAGCAATAATTATTTTCCGGTTAGAAAATATTTCAATTATTACTTATAAATCAAACAAAATGAGTAAAATTTTCTTAAACTTCGTATCACTATTTATAAATGAACAAAAATATAAATTAATATGGAACGGGTATATAAAATAATTACCTCTTTTTTTCTTGTTTCTTTTATTTCTTTAGCCGGTTTTTCTCAAATCCGGGGAGGAGGAAAGTTTTATGCAGGCACTTATACCGACGAGGGCTCGGAAGGGATTTATCTTTGTGATTTTAATTACGCAACAGGCGAAATTTCTTTAAGTCAGGTTTTTAAAGGTATGAATAATCCCAACTTTTTAAAAATTTCTCCAGATAAAAGAACATTGTATGCAGTTACAAGGTTGGCTGCCGGCGACGGTAAATCGGATGGCTTCATTGAGGCGTACAGGATTGGCGTTGACGGGAGACTCGATTTCATCAACCGGCAGGATTCCCATGGCGGTCATCCTTGTCATGTTGATATTTCACCTGATGGAAAAATTGTTGGGATTGCAAACTATGGAGGAGGGACAACCTCATTGTATCCCGTAAATGAAGATGGCTCTTTGCGCCCTGCCTCTTCCACGGTTATTAATAAAGGATCGGGGCCGGATCGGTCCAGACAGTCTGCCCCGCATGCTCATTCATTAAGATTTTCACCATCGGGCGATACAGTTTTTAGTGCAGATCTTGGAACCGACAGGGTAGATATCTTCAATGTTAAAAATTTTATGCATAAAAGGGCACGTCAGAAATATTTGGAATTGCCGGCCGGGTCAGGTCCGCGCCATTTTGATTTTCACCCTGACGGTGATGTAATTTATGTTATCAATGAGCTGAAACCTACAATTACCTCTTTTAAAAGAGGGGAAAAGAGATGGGATATATTTGAAACGGTAAGCACGGTTCCCGGAGAATTTACCGATGTGAATTATTGTGCCGATATTCATGTTTCTGCCGATGGGAAATTTTTGTACGGGTCAAACAGAGGGCACAATTCAATTGTTGTTTATGAAATTCAGGATTCAAAAAGATTACAGTGGAAAGGGTATATATCTTCACAGGGTGACTGGCCAAGGAGTTTTGCATTCAGTCCCGATCAAAGATTTATTGTCGTTGCTAACCAGAAGAGTGGAAATGTTGTTGTTTATAAGATCAATAAAGCAAATGGGATGCCCCAATTTACCGGGTATGAGATAAAGATTCCTGCAGCTGTTTCTATAGAATTTCTCTACTGAACGCAGTTATTTCAGCTTTGAACTTATAAGTTTAATAAATTCATCGCGTGTTACATTCTTTTGGAATGCACCTGTAAAGTCAGATGTAGTTGTGATGGAGTGCTGCTTTTGTATTCCCCTCATTTGCATACATAAATGCTGTGCTTCAATAACTACTGCCACACCTAAAGGGTTTAAGGTATCCTGAATACAGTTTTTGATTTGTGAGGTAAGTCGTTCCTGAACCTGCAACCGGCGGGCAAATACATCCACAACACGGGCAATTTTACTTAATCCGGTAATAACACCATTTGGAATATATCCCACATGGGCTTTGCCAAAAAAGGGAAGTAAATGGTGTTCGCAAAGTGAGTAAATTTCAATGTCCTTAACTATTACCATTTGCCTGTAATTTTCTTTGAACATGGCAGACTGTAATATTTTAACCGGATCAGTTTTATACCCCTGCAATAAAAATTGCATCGCCCTGGCTACACGTTCGGGAGTTTTATCCAGCCCTTCCCTTGAGATATCTTCTCCAATTAACTTTAAGATATTCCGGTAATTAACAGAAAGTTTGCCGGTCATCTTTTCATCATATATCTCAAATTTTTCACATCCGTTTAAATCAATTAAATTTGGTGATTCCATTTTAATGTAAAATTTAGTTGATACAAAGATTAACTTTTTTTTATAAATTGAGTATTTAATAATAAATAGTTTTTTAAAATGAGGATTTTAACTAAAATTTGGTAAATGAAGATTTTAATTACATCAGCCACATCAATGGAAATAAAATTGCTGGCCGACGAACTAAACCCGGTTTATGAAAAACAAAATTTTTGGGAGTCAGGCAATATTAATGGTCATGATATTGACATATTGGTTACCGGCATCGGAACAGTTTTTACAACTTACAGCCTTACACAGCTGCTCAGCCGGTTTAGGTACGATATGATAATCAATGCCGGTATTGCAGGCAGCCTGAATAACAATCTTAAAATCGGAGAGGTTGTAAATGTGGTAAGCGAGGAGTTTGCAGACTTGGGAGTAGAGCATAAAGAGGAGTTTCTTACCCTTTTTGAGTCAGGTTTTATTAATCCTGATGAGTTTCCTTTTTGCAACGGACTCCTGAAAGCTACATACAACAGTAAGGTATTTGATTCTTTACTGAAGGTAAGGGGGATTACTTCCAATATTAGCCATGGCAACGAATCAAGCATATTAAATATCAGGAGAAAATATAAAGCTGATATTGCATCAATGGAGGGTGCTGCGGTTTTTTATGTAGGTATTAACAGCGGGATACCATGTTGTGAAATCAGGTCAGTTTCAAATTATGTTGAACCTCATGACAGAACAAGCTGGAATATCCCTTTGTCGATTGAAAACCTGAAAGAGAAATTGTTGGAATTTTTTAAAAATTTATCTTAAAGCTTTAGGTAACTATTATTGACTTTTATGAAACTTAAATTGGGATTTTCATCGTGCCCGAACGATACCTTTATTTTCGATGCAATGATTCATGGCAAGGTTGATACCGAAGGACTCTCTTTTGATGTTGTTATTGAGGATGTCGAAGAGCTGAATAAAAAGGTGTTGTCAAGTGAAATTGATATTTCAAAAATCAGCTTTCATGCTTATGCATATGCTGACAGTAACTACTTACTTTTGAGTTCCGGAGCTGCCTTGGGCAGAAAAAATGGTCCGCTTCTGATTTCCAAATATAAAGTTTATCCTGATGAGGTTGAATCATTAGTGGTAGCAATTCCCGGAATTTACACTACTGCCAATTTGCTGTTTAGCATTGAGTATCCCCGTGCCGAAAAAAAGAGGATATATCTTTTTTCAGATATTGAAGAGGTAGTTTTGGGAGGTGAAGCTGATGCCGGTGTTATTATTCACGAGAGCAGGTTTACTTATGAACAAAAAGGATTGCGAAAAGTAATCGATCTGGGTGAGGCTTATGAGGAGAAGACAGGAGAGCCGGTTCCGCTTGGCGGAATTGCAATCAGGCGCAGTTTTGATGAAAATTTGAGGTTAAAAGTAAACAGGGTTCTGAAAAGAAGTGTGCTGTTTGCAATTGAAAATCCCAATTCAGGTTATGAGTTTATTAAACAATATGCACAGGAGCTGGACGATTCAGTGATTTTGCGTCATATTGAGCTATATGTCAACGACTATACAAAAGAGTTGGATGAGGAGGCAAAAGAGGCAGTCAGAAGTTTATATAAGAGAGCTTCCGAGAGAGGGGTGGTGAAATTAACATCTGATGAAATATTTGTTTGATATAAAAAGTAACTTTTAAGCATTTGTTACCTTTGACAAAAATATAATACCATTTGGATAAAATGAGGACACTTTATAAATTTTTATTTGAAACCATCGGAGAGGCAGATAAGTTACATACTCTTGCAAAGCCCGGGGCATTGCTGATTACCTTGTCGATCTTAATTATTCTGGCCTGGGTATCTCACTATATTACTAAAAGAGTAATTATCGGGATATCTGAAAAGATAGCTCGCCGTACAAAAACCTTATGGGATGATTTTTTGGTAAAAAGGAAAGTATTTGTCTATATGGCTCATTTTGTTCCGGCATTTTTTATCTACTATTCGGCAGATTTTGCTTCACCGCCATTGACACAGAACCTTTCCGGCCTTACCGATACCGCTGTCAATGCGCTTTCAAATGACTATTACCTTTATCTTGAAAATTTTATCACAAAGATTTCGCAAATATATTTTATTTTCATTTTCATTTTTCTTTTTAATGCACTTCTTAATGCAGGCCTGGATATTTACAACACTACAGAATATGCGGCACAAAGGCCTATCAAAGGGTATATACAGCTTTTTAAGATTTTTATATTTTTCCTTGCCGGCATTTTAATAATTGCGGTTTTGTTAGAGAAGGATCCTACAGTGCTGCTGGCCGGACTTGGAGCTATGGGGGCGATCCTGCTTTTGGTTTTTAAGGATTCGATATTGGGATTTGTTGCCTCAATACAGCTGTCGGGCAATAAAATGGTTAAAATTGGCGATTGGATAGAGATGAAAAGCAGAGGGGCCGACGGAGCAGTTATTGATATTACTTTGAATACCGTAAAAGTTCAGAATTGGGACAGGACTATTTCAACAATTCCTACCTATTCAATGGTTACTGAGTCGTTCATTAACTGGGAGGGGATGAGAGAATCGGGGGGAAGAAGGATAAAAAGGGCGGTTAATATTGATATGGACAGCATAAAGTTATGTGATTCAGAATTGTTGAACCGTCTTCAGAAATTTTTGATAATAAAAGATTATGTAATTGAAAAGGAAAAGGAGATTGCTGAACATAACAAAAAGAATAATATTTCTGATGAGGATGTTGTAAGCGGGCGAAGGCAAACCAATATAGGTGTTTTCAGAAAGTATCTGGAGGTTTATCTTCAGCAACACCCTATGATTAACAAAGATATGACTTTTTTGGTACGCCATCTTCAGCCGACAGAAAAGGGGCTTCCGGTAGAGATTTATGTTTTTTGTAAAGATAAGTTGTGGTCGCGTTATGAATCTATTCAGGCCGATATTTTTGATCATATTCTGGCTGTTATTCCAAAGTTTGACCTGCGTGTTTTTCAGGAACCTTCGGGTGCTGATTTTAAAAGGCTTGTTAAGAATGAATAGTAGTGATAAAAGAGCTGATTCCGGTTTTTAATTATTATTTTCTATACATTTGTAAATTAATATACTATCGAAAGGCGGTAATAATAAAGAGATGAGCATAAAGAACCATTTAGACGATATTGATTTAAAAATATTGGATATCATAACACAAAATGCCCGGATTCCTTTTAAAGATGTAGCCAGCCGGGTAGGAGTATCCAGAGCTGCCGTGCATCAAAGAGTTAACAGGATGATTGAAGAAAAGGTAATTACCGGATCGGGATATAATATTGACCCTAAAAAGATTGAATATGGAACCTGCAGCTATATCGGCATCTTTCTGGAGAAAGGGAGCCTCTATTCGGAGGTTGTTGAAAAACTGGATCTTATTCCGGAGATAGTGGAATGTCATTATACAACCGGACAATATGCCATTTTTATAAAAGTTTATGCTAAAAATAACGAACATCTGAAAACTATTTTGAGCGGAAGGATACAGGAGATAAATGGTATAGCAAGCACACAGACTTTTATATCTCTTGAAGAGTCATTTAAACGCACCATCCCCATAAATAATAACTGATCTTATTTTTTCGGGGATCTTTGTCTTACTGCCTCAAAGATCATTAATGCAGCAGCCACAGATACATTCAGAGAACCAATATTTCCCAAAAGGGGTATTTTGACCTTCTCGTGTGCCAGTTGGAGAATTGCAGGAGAGATGCCTTTGTCTTCTGCGCCCACAATTATACAAAGAGGAATATCCATTGAGATGTCTGTATACAGTTTACCGGCTTTTTCAGAAGCAGCAACAATCCTGATACCTGAGTTTTTTAAAAATTCAACTGTATTTTTCAGGTTGGACGATTTACATACAGGCAGGTAGTTAAGGGCCCCGGCTGAGGTTTTGACCGCATCTGCCCCAATCCTTGCCACTCCTTTATCGGGAATTATAATGGCATTCACTCCGCCACATTCAGCACTTCTGGCAATAGCCCCGAAGTTTCTCACATCAGTTATTCTGTCGAGTATTAATATCAACGGATTTATGGCTTTTTCAAATAAACCGGGCAATATGATTTCAATATCGGCAAAGTCGATTGGAGATAAAAACGCCAATACTCCCTGATGGTTCTTTTTGGTAATGCGGTTTATTCTTTCCGCCGGCACAAACTGAAAGCTTAAATTGTTTTCTCTGATTAAAGACAATAAAATATTAATTAGCTCATTGCCGGCACCTTTTTGTATTAATATTTTATCTATTGAGCGATTATTTCTGATTGCTTCCATTACCGCCCGGGTGCCAAATATAAAATCTTCTCTATTCACTACCGGTTTTTTTGGATCTCCAGCTTTCCAGCTCCGCATGCAGAGCTTCCCATGAGGAGAGCATTTTATTTAACTTATTTTGCAGGGAATCGTACGACTCAAAGATAGATCCGTTAACAAGCACTTCCGACCCTGACAGTTTTTTATTTACAGCCAGGATCTCTTCCTCTATCTTTTCAATTTCCTGCTCTGTTTCAAGAATTCTTTTTTCAATACGGGAGATATTGCGGTTAATCTCTTTTCGCTCCTCAAAATCTTTTTGCCCGCTTCTATTTGCTGATTCATTCTTAATAGTTTGTCTTTGCTGTATCACCTCTTTTTCATATTCCTGCATCGATTCTAACTTTTTTCGCCTCAGAAAATCATAAATTCCTCCCAGATGCTGCTTTACGGCTCTGTTTTTAAATTCATAAATGCAGTTGACCATTCCATCAAGAAAATCTCTGTCGTGTGAAACAATTATCACAGTTCCGTTAAAATGAGTGAGAGCCTCTTTTAATATCTCTTTCGACTGCATATCAAAGTGATTGGTTGGTTCATCCAGAACCAGGAGGTTAACCGGGTTCAGCATCAGCTTTAACATTGCCAGCCGTGATTTTTCCCCGCCGCTGAGCACTTTGACTTTTTTATCAGTATCGTCGCCCGAGAAGAGAAAAGCTCCAAGCAGATCCCTTATTTTTGTTCTTATCTCTCCTGTGGCAACTTTATCTATTGTTTCCAGAACCGTAAGCTCTTCATCCAATAAATTTTGCTGGTTTTGTGCAAAATACCCTGTTTTTACATTATGTCCGATTTTCAGGCTTCCTTCAAATTTCAGTTGTTGAAGAATAATTTTCACTAAAGTGGTTTTTCCCTCACCGTTTTTGCCAACAAAAGCAACTTTTTCGCCTCTTTCAACAGTAAGATTAATACTATTTAACACTAAATGGCAGCCATAACTTTTGGAGATATTTTCTGCCTCGATTACTACTTTTCCCGATGAGGGCACAGGTGGAAAATATATCTTCAGTTCAGTATTATCTCTCTCTTCAATTTCAATACGTTCAATTTTTTCTAATTGCTTGACTCTTGACTGAACCTGGATTGCTTTAGTGGCTTTATAGCGAAATCGTTCTATAAATTTTTCAGTATCCTCAATCATTTTTTGCTGGTTCTTATAGGCTGCAAGTTGTATTTCATGCATTTCATTTTTCCATCTGACAAAATCGGAATAGATCATTTTTTTATCCGTGATTTTTCCAAATGAAATTTCCATTGTTCTGTTACAGACGGAATCAAGAAATGCTTTATCGTGCGAAACCAGCATAACCGCACCTTTATAATTTTTTAAAAAGATTTCGAGCCATTGTATAGACTCTATGTCAAGGTGGTTTGTCGGTTCATCAAGCAATAAAATATCAGGTTTTTTCAATAGAAGCTTTGCAAGTTCAATTCTCATGCGCCACCCCCCGCTAAACTCCGACGTAGGCCTGTTAAAATCCTCTCTTTCAAATCCCAGCCCAAGCAATGCCTGCTCCAAATCTGCCTGATAAGAGTCACCGCCGAGTATTGAGTATCTTTCATTCATATCGGTCAGTTTGTCTAATTTTTTTAAATAACTGTCTGAATGAAAATCGGAAGCTGATGCTAACTCTTTATTTAGCTTTGATATAATTTTTTCAAGGTTTAAAAGTTCACTGAATGCCAGCATAGTTTCATTAAGGAGAGAGGAGGTGTCGTTAACTTCAATTTGTTGAGGTAAATAGCCCGTTGAGGTGCCTTTTTGTTTTATTATTTCACCTGATGAAGGTTCTGATATTCCTGCCAGCAGTTTTAACAATGTGGTTTTGCCTGTTCCGTTTCTGCCCGTCAATCCTATTTTCTCTCCCTTGTTGATAATGAAGCTGATATCTTTTAACAGGTCGAATCCTCCAAAACTTACGCAAATTTTATTTACTGAGACCATAGATGAAATTTCGGTGGTGCCAAAGATAACGATAATGAGATTTCAAACAAACAGAACTTATATTGTCGTAAAATAAAAAAAGTAAGACAAATACGTATTGTATTGTAAGGAAGGATAAGAATTGCATTGATTATTATAAAAGAAGAAAGGGGAAAGCTTTATGGACGCTTTTGAAGATGATTGATGATTTACAAACCCCTAAACACAAAACCAATCATAAATACAGAAGATGCTTTCCCCTTAATAATTTTATTTTTGAAAATAAAACCAACCATTAAATCAAACCAAATATAATTATATTATTTCCTATTTTTGAATTAGCGTATTAAAAGTTGCTTCATAAGTGGAATATTGCAATGATTTTCCCACAATGGGACAGCTTATGTCTAAATGGGAAATGCAACTTATTTGAAAAACTCTTCGTATTGTGCATAAACACTATATTTGCAGAAAAAATGGGTAGAAAAAAGAGAAGGCTGTTTTATGAGCAGGTAATTATAGAAGACATTGGTTCTGAAGGGAAAGCACTGGTTAAGGTTAACGATATGGTTATTTTTACCCGCCACGCCATTCCCGGCGATATTGTGGATCTTCAGATAATTAAGAAAAGAAAAAATTATATGGAGGCTGTTATTACAAAGTTCCATAAATATTCAGAAGAGAGGGTTGGTGCTTTTTGTACCCATTTTGGTCATTGCGGAGGTTGTGCCTGGCAATGCTTGCCCTACAAAAAGCAGCTTTATTATAAGCAAAAACAGGTTGAAGAGCAGTTGGTAAGAATCGGAAAAATAGCATTACCCGAAATAGCACCCGTTTTAGCATCAGAAAAAGAGACTTTTTACCGTAATAAACTTGAGTTTGCCTTTTCAGACAGGCGATGGCTGACAAAAGAGGAGATAGAGTCGGGAGATGATTTTACCGGTAGCGGCGCTCTTGGTTTTCATGTTAATGATCAGTATGATAAAGTTGTCAACCTCGAACAGTGCTGGCTGCAACCGGAGCCTTCGAATGCAATACGCAACTTTGTTTTTAAATATGCAACAGAAAAAGGGCTTCAATTTTTTGATATCCGTAATCGCAAAGGCTTTTTAAGAACATTGGTTATCCGAACCTCCTCCCGGGGTGAAGTGATGGTTATTTTAACTCTGTTCAGGAACAACAAAGAGGATCTGTTCAGGCTGCTGGATTCTTTAAAGGATAATTTTCCGTCAATCACTTCATTGATGTATGCTGTTAATCCAAAAGGAAATGATTCATTAACAGATATTGATATAATGCTTTACCATGGACGCGATTATATAACCGAAGAGATGGAAGGATTAAAATTCAGAGTAGGGCCAAAAAGTTTTTTTCAGACAAATTCAGAACAGGCATATAATTTATATAAGATAGTTCGTGAATTTGCTTCATTAACAGGTAATGAAACAGTTTATGATCTTTATACCGGCACCGGCACAATTGCTCAGTTTATTGCTGCAAATGCAGGGAAGGTCATTGGTATTGATTTTATCTCTTCAGCAATTGATGATGCAGTTATCAATGCATCTCTCAATAGAATCGGGAATGTTCTTTTTTTTACAGGTGATATCAAAGAGCTTTTAAATAAAAGTTTTATATCGATGCATGGAAAACCGGATGTTATTATAACAGACCCTCCTCGTGCGGGAATGCATAAGGATGTTATCGGAAGCCTCCTTTCCATTTTACCGTATAAAATTATATATGTCAGTTGCAATCCTGCCACACAGGCGCGCGACCTGCATCTTCTGGCCGATAAGTATAAAGTGGTCAGGGTGCAGCCGGTAGATATGTTTCCTCATACCCGGCATATAGAAAATGTAGTGTTATTGGAAAGGGCATTGACTTAACAACTTGTTAATATGATATCTCTTATATAGTCGTATAGCTTATTTTAAGTGATATTTGCATCTCCACAGGCATTTTTTTTTCATTTCTATATGTAAAATTGGAATAATTGTAGTAATTTCATAAATTGATATTTAAAAGGGATATAAACCGGGTTTACATAATTTAACGGTTTATAAAATATTAATTTAAAATCGGGAAAGATGAAAAGAACATTACCTATTTTGTTAGTTATTTTTAGCTGGCTGGGTTATTCTCAAAACAGGGATTTTTTGGATAGCCCGGAAATAAAAATTGAAAAGACAAATATCAACAGTACTGCAAGCGATTTCGGTCCTTCCTATGTAGCCGATGAGCTATGGTTCTCTGCATTTACAGATGTTGATATCAATAAGATCAGGCAAGGCAAAGGTAAAGAAGTTTACTATAATCTTTTTTCTGTGCCGCTTGACGGGAAAGGGAATATTCGCGGAAGTAAAGCGATCCGGCTTGAGGATATCAGTGCCGGGTATCATGCCGGTCCGGTTTCATATTGTGAAAAGACCGGTGAGTTATTTGTTACTCTCAGCAACTTTAAGGATCCGGCAATTGAAAGGGTTGTATTCAGAAAAGCAAATATTCCGCTGAAAATCGTTATTTTAAAGAGATCCGGAAATAGCTGGACAGCTGCAGGTGAGATGCCGTTCAACAGTTCGTTTTATTCAGTCGGGCATCCTGCCATATCGGTTACCGGCGACACTTTGATCTTTGCTTCCGACATATCAGGGAAAGGAAGCGGAGGGGCTGATCTGTATATGTCAGTTCGCAGAAACGGTGTTTGGGGTGATATGGTTAATCTTGGTGATAAAATTAATTCGGGCGGAGATGATATGTTTCCTTTTCTTTATAAAGGAAAATATTTGATCTATGCATCAAATGGTAAGCCGGGAGGAAAAGGCGGACTGGATCTTTACTATTCTGAGATTACGGGTTCCGGTTTCAGCACCCCCCGAAACCTTGATCAGCTGAACTCTTCCTTTGATGATTTCGGGCTTGTGATTCATGCCGGTGAATCAAGCGGTTATTTTGTGTCGAAAAGAGAGGGCGGAGCAGGTGATGACGATATTTATAAGGTCATTTTTGAACCGGGAGGCAATTATGAGTTGGAATTACTTGTGAGAGAAAGGGGAACAGGTAATCCCGTACCCAATGCAAGAGTAAATTTCAGTGATAATACATCACGTTATACCGGAGCCGACGGGCTGATAAGAAGAGATTTGGAAAAGGAGACGGAATATACCGCAACAACAGCCCTTGATGGATATATGAATGAATCGGCAACATTCACCACCGGTGGTAAACCTTATGGAGTGCTCAGAGAGGTGCTTGAGGTTGAAAAAGTACAGATTGGTCAAAAGTTTGAGATAAAAAATATATACTATGACTTTGACAAGTGGGATATTTTACGGGAATCAGAAATTGAACTTGATAAACTTGTTAAGATTATGAAAGATAACCCGTCCTGGAAAGTAGAGTTGGGATCTCATACGGATTGTCGCGGATCAAATGCCTATAATGATGAATTGAGCCAGAAACGTTCCGATTCGGCAGTCAGGTATATTGTGTCGAAGGGTATTGCTCAAAGCCGGATCATTGCCAAGGGATATGGCGAGTCTCAGTTGGTCAATCACTGTTCTGACGGTGTTGATTGCACAGAAGCGGAGCACAGGATGAACAGAAGGACAGAGTTTACAATTTTGGAAATGTAATTTATTGTCAGTTTATAACTTAAAAAGCCCGGTGAAAGATCATCGGGCTTTTTAAATATATTTTGCAAATCTATTATCCCAGATATGTCTTCAGCAGTTTGCTTCTTGAAGTATGCCTCAGCCTTCTGATAGCTTTCTCCTTTATCTGCCGTACTCTTTCGCGTGTTAACCCGAACCTTTCTCCTATCTCTTCAAGTGTCATCTCCTGGCAGCCTATTCCAAAGAAGAGGCGGATGATATCAGCTTCTCTTTCTGTCAGGGTTGCAAGGGCCCTGTGTATCTCTTTAGCAAGGGACTCCTGAATTAGTGTACGGTCGGCATTGGGTGAGTCATTATTTACAAGAACATCTAAGAGGCTGTTATCTTCACCGTCAACAAATGGTGCATCGACAGAGACATGCCTGCCCGATACCCTCAATGTGTCTGACACTTTGTCTGCGGTCAGATCAAGAGTACTGGCAAGCTCTTCCGGAGATGGCTTTCTCTCATGTTCCTGTTCAAATCTTGAAAAGGCTTTATTTATTTTATTTAGTGAACCAACCTGATTAAGCGGTAATCGTACAATCCTGGACTGTTCGGCAAGCGCCTGCAGAATAGATTGCCTGATCCACCAGACAGCATAAGATATAAATTTAAAGCCTCTGGTTTCATCAAATTTTTCTGCAGCTTTAATTAATCCAAGATTACCTTCATTAATCAGATCAGGAAGACTAAGTCCTTGGTTCTGATACTGTTTGGCAACAGACACAACAAACCTTAAGTTAGCTCTTGTCAATTTTTCCAAGGCAGCCTGATCACCCTTTTTAATTCTTTGGGCTAATTCTACCTCTTCCTCAACAGTTATAAGCTCCTCCTTACCAATTTCCTGAAGATATTTATCCAGCGAAGCGCTTTCACGGTTCGTTATAGATTTTGTGATCTTTAGCTGTCTCATATAACTCTCCTTAAAAAAGTGTGCAAATATAAAATATTAAATGCTTCCGATTCAACAGAAGCTGTTAAAATAGTTTTTCTTAATAGTATGTTAAAGTATTAAATTTCAATAATTTCAAACGCCAAAGACAAAATATGCCAACTCCCCGTTGGGATACATTCCTTCAACGAGAATCCCGCCCTTAGCGTTTTCAGTCTCTTTCTTAAAGTCACCTACCTCATAGACAGGCTTTTTATTTACGTGAGTAATAATAAATCCTTTAGTCAAGCCGGCATCTTTTAGCTTACCGTTATTGAGTTCAGTGATTTTTATTCCATATTCAATATTTAAACTGCTCTTATCTTTATTGGTTACCGGTTCAAAGCTGGCTCCCAAAAATGTGGTGCTACTTCGTACAATTTGAGTGTCACCATGTTTATTACGTAAGGTGACGGTAAAATGTTTCCTGTCATTTTTTCTTTTAATAACAATTTGTACATTATCACCCGGACGATAGCGGCTTATATTTTCCTGAAGTTCGGCTGCTGAGTTGACAGGCTTGCCTTCTACATTCAGAATCACATCACCTTCTTTTATTCCGGCTTCCTTGGCTGCCCCGCTTTCAACAACTGCATCTACATAAACACCTTCTACTTTTCCAAGCCCTTTTTCTTTGGCTAATGTTGCAGTAACATCTTTAATGTTTACACCTAATAGTGCTCTTTGCACCTCTCCGTATTTTTTCAGGTCTTCTACAACTTTTTCAACGATAGATACCGGTACGGCAAATGAGTAGCCTGCATAAGATCCTGTTCGGGATGCAATTGCAGTGTTGATTCCTACAAGGTTGCCTTGCTGGTTTACTAAGGCGCCCCCGCTGTTTCCCGGATTTACTGCTGCATCAGTCTGGATAAACGACTCGATAGAATATTGGTCAGTGTTAATGCCAAGATTCCGGGCTCTTGCACTTACAATTCCTGCAGTCACTGTTGATGTCAGGTTAAAAGGATTACCTACGGCAAGAACCCATTCACCTAATTTCAGACTGTTTGAGTCTCCATAAGTAAGGAAAGGAAGGTTTGTTGCCTCTATTTTCAGCAGGGCAAGGTCGGTAGAGGGATCGGCACCTATCAGGCGCGCCTCATATTCCTGTTTATTGTTTAAAATCACTTTAATTTTTTGAGCTCTCTCTATTACATGATTATTTGTAACAATAAATCCGTCTTCGGACAGGATTACCCCCGAACCGAAACCTTCTGCTAATTGAGGCTCCTGTCTGCGTAACCCGAAGAACTCATCAAAAAACGGATTTCCACTCGACCATCCTTCACTTCTTACAGACTGTGTGGCAATATGAACTACGGCATGAACTGAATTCTCTGCCGCAAATGTCAGGTCAGGAAACTGTTGCTGACTGTTAGCCGGCAGGTTTACAAAGTTTACCGGCCTTTGTTCGGAGATAGTGATTACCTCTGCCTTTTGAACATACTTGCTGAATATCCATACTGCCAGAAAGGCACTTGTTGCCAGAAGCAGCAGCATCAGAGAATATTTTTTAATACTTTTCATAATGTTTTTTTTAATCTATTACAAAAAGACACACCAATTAATTATCCTTTTAAATGGGTTTTAACCGGAATGCTCCATGAAATACAGTACAAATAATTTGCCAACATTGTTTTAAGCCTGAAACATATTGGTCTGTTTTGTATATTTTAACAAGTTTGGAATAAAATTGTTAAAAAAAACCAAAACAAATTGTTGTCAGGCGTCTATATTTGCATAAGCAGCATGATCTTCAATAAATTTACGTCTTGGCGGGACATCATCTCCCATGAGCATGGCAAAAATATGGTCTGCCTCGGCTGCATTGTCAATTGTCACCTGCTGAAGAGTTCTCTCCTCCGGGTTCATTGTAGTTTCCCATAATTGCTCGGCATTCATCTCTCCAAGGCCTTTGTATCTTTGAATATGTATATTGGTTTCATTGCCTTCTGCCCACTCCTGCACGATCTGTTTTCGTTGTTGTTCATTCCAGGCGTAGGCCTCTCTTTTTCCTCTTCTGAGTAAATAAAGAGGAGGCGTGGCAATATACAGGTGTCCTTGCTTAATAAGATCCTGCATATACCTGAAGAAGAAAGTCATTATAAGAGTATCAATATGACTTCCGTCAACATCGGCATCAGTCATTATTATAATTTTATGATACCGCAGTTTTTCCAGATTTAATCCCTTTGAGTCCTCTTCCGTTCCTATGGTAACTCCAAGGGCAGTAAAAATATTTTTTATCTCTTCGCTTTCAAAAACTTTATGCTGCATAGCTTTTTCAACATTTAATATCTTACCGCGAAGAGGAAGGATTGCCTGAAATCGCCTGTCACGGCCCTGTTTTGCTGTTCCGCCTGCTGAGTCTCCTTCAACAAGGAATATTTCGCAAAGGGCAGGGTCTTTTTCTGAGCAGTCGCTTAGCTTCCCGGGCAGTCCGCCTCCTGTCAGTGCATTTTTTCTTTGCACCATCTCCCTGGCTTTTCTGGCGGCATGCCTTGCTTGTGCTGCAAGTATTACTTTGTTTACGATAGATCTGGCCGATTTTGGATTTTCTTCAAGGTAGTGTGTAAGTACTTCACTTACTGCCTGGTCAACTGCAAGACTAACTTCAGAGTTGCCCAATTTTGTTTTTGTCTGACCTTCAAATTGCGGTTCTGCCACCTTAATTGATATTACCGCTGTCAGTCCTTCGCGAAAATCATCACCATTGATGTCAAATTTCAGTTTTGAGAGCATTCCCGACTGCTCGGCATAGTTCTTCAATGTCCTTGTGAGCCCCCTTCTGAAACCCGTAAGGTGAGTTCCGCCTTCTATGGTGTTAATATTATTTACGTAGGAGTGAATATTCTCGGAGAATGTATTGTTATACTGCATTGCTATCTCCACCGGGATACTGTTTTTTTCAGTGGTAATATGAATTATTTCAGGTGTGATTTTAATTCTTGTATCATCCAGATAGTCAACAAACTCTTTTAAACCCTCGTTTGAGTAAAAAGATTCCGATTTAAACTCACCCTCTTCATCTCTTTTTCTTTCATCTGTCAAAGAGAGCCTGATGCCTGCATTAAGAAATGCTAATTCCCGCAGGCGCGCGGCAAGGATTTCATATTTATATTCTAAAGCAAGAAAGATTGAATCATCAGGTTTAAAAGTTATTGAGGTTCCTGTTTTGTCTGAATTTCGTGCAACTTTAACATCATAAACAGGGTGTCCTTTTTGATACTCCTGTACCCAAACTTTACCTTCACGGTGTATTTCGGCTTTCAGGTGTGACGATAAGGCGTTAACACATGAAACTCCCACTCCGTGGAGCCCTCCGGATACTTTATAGGAGTCTTTGTCGAATTTACCCCCGGCATGCAGAACGGTCATTACCACCTCTAAGGCGGATCTGTTTTCCTTTTCATGCATTTCAATGGGAATGCCCCGTCCGTTATCAAAAACAGTCACTGAATTATCGGGGTGGATTATCACATTAATTTCATTGCAATAACCTGCAAGCGCTTCATCGATTGAGTTGTCGATTACTTCATATACAAGGTGGTGAAGACCTTTTTCATTGACATCGCCAATAAACATTGCAGGCCTTTTTCGCACAGCTTCCAGACCTTCGAGAACCTGTATGCTTGCAGCAGAATAATTCCCATTTCCCCCTTTCAGGATATTTATATTATCTGTCTCACTCATTATTTTATTTAAAATATTTTTTAATTGAAAATAGTAACTTCCATTTTGTCCGCTTACTTTGATAAACTTTTTGCGTTTAGGTTAAAGCATTAATAGTTAGGATTTTAAGTTTAAAAAGTAAATTTTGAATCTATTTATGCAAATATACTAAAAATAACCGTTGGAAGAGGCTTCCCGGTGGTTATTTAATAGCAACTTTTCAACAAATTATTAACTTGATAATCAGCGGAAAGGGCTATGTTTAAAAAGCTTTTCGGCACACTCTTTTCAGCACCCTGTTTTTAAGTTTTAACATACACTTAAAATGCATAGCTCACTCCTCCCATTATATTGAAGCTTTGTACCGGATATCCTATCCAATGCTGATATTTATGAAAGGCAAAATTGTTTAGACTGGCAAAAACCGAGAGTTTACCGGTTATTTTATAATCAGCATTAAAATTAAGGTCGATTATTGGCTCTAATGTATGAATTTCAGTTTGCAAATTTTCCAGCTCAAGAAGCTCCGCATTCGACAGGGGTCTCGGATCTTCTCCCGGATATGAATAGATAAGAGCTCTCCTTTTGCTCATAAAAAACAGATTTGTCGAAAAACTCAGCTGTTCTGATGCCTTATATTCCAACGACAGTTTTGCATCCCAGTCGGGCAGGTTCCATGCTTCCTGCATCGTTTTCATGTCGTAGACATAATAATTTCCTGATAAAAGCAAATTCACTTTTCCGAAAGATGCATGAAATATTTCAAGATTAAATTTCAGAATATCAAGGTTATCATAAATAACATCAAAGGTATTGTCGGTTATGTACGACAAGGGCATTGATTCGTCATACAAATGTTTGAAAAGGTAGTATAGCGGTCTGTTTTTCACGGTGGAGTAGTTGACCGAGATTTTAAAATTTGTTTTTGAAGCCATTTTCCCGTCAAATCCACCATAGAGTCTTAACTGCTCAAATGTATTTTTATGCACATGATGAAAAGGATCAATATATGGATTTTCGTAAGCTGCCGTTGAGTAGTTATTTGGTGTGAAGTTACCGTCCACTCCCGCAAAGATCTTAATTATCTCCCTGACCGGCGTAAGGCTGACCTTTACAGCCGGAGCCACCTTGGCAGAGGCATCTGTACTGCTGTCGAGCACGAACCATCCTTTCCCGCCTGCCTGCAGGCTTGCAACTTTTCCGCCAATGATAAAAGAGGGTTGGGCAGTTATCCATATTTGTCTGTTTTTTCCTATACCCATCAGGTGCGGATTAAAAATATTATCTGCATTGATTACGGAAATGCCGGCAGTCAGAAGTCCCGCTCCTTTGTTGTACGGCTTTTTTATATCGGTAAAAAACTTTCCGTAATGCTCTGTCTGTCCTGTTTTTGTTTTCAGGTAATCATAATTAAAATCAAAGTCAAAAGTGAAGTCATTTTTACCGGCTAAGGCATTTTCAAGTGAGATATTAAATCCTCCCCTTGTAAATGTTTGGCGCCGGCCAAAATAATTAATCTCCTGGTCTGCCTCTTTCAATAATGACGGCACTGAATCTTTCGGATATCCGTAATAGTTAAATCCGTTATGACTGAAATCAAGGTTAACTGTCAGAAGAGACTTGTTAAAGAGATGTTTTATATACATTTCGGCCTCATTTTCCGAAAAAGGAGCATCTACCTTATCCCCGCCATCAAGTTTTAGTTTTCCATGCGAAGAGAGATGCTTTCCATGAAGGCCGAAGATTGTACTTTTTGTATTTTTGCTATTAAAAAACAGCTCTCCATAGGGCCTTTGATAATTTCCTGCACCGGCTCTGACAAGTCCAAATCCGGTATCTTCTTTCGGTTGTGGAGCAAAGGCTGCAGCTTTGAGAGTGTTTACGGAAAATGTGTTGAAGACCGGCTGACTGAAAATAGAGTAGGAGAAGTTTGGTTTTTCCTGCTTAGGCTCTTCAATTTCAGGCATGCTGCTTATTTTGTTTGCATCGGAAATAACCGGGCTGTATGGTTTTATCACTTCCACTTCTCTTGTAAGTACAGTGTCTTGCTGTGCGTAAGACCTGATGGTAACAGTTATTGAAATAAGAGTTAGAAATAGTATGATTGATTTTTGAAACATGATCATTGACTTTTTATATTATTGATTAATTTTCAGTTGGAATGAGCTGTCTTTGGCTTTTTGCTGCTCCTGCTGCTCCCCGGCTTCAATTATTGCCAGCTTTTGTGCTGCTTCTTCCTTTATTCCATCATCATCATTACCGTAATTTTCAACTACACTGCGAAGTGTGTGTTTAGCCTGAAATTCATCATGGCGGTCTATATATATATCTGCCAGCAGAAGAAAAGATTTCCCCAACCAGTATTGGAAGGGCGTTCCTTTTGAAATAAAGTCCATTATTTCATCTTCGGCTTCCTTCTTTTGGTTCTGCTTATAGTAAATATCAGATATAAGAAATTTTGATTCAGCGCCTTGTGCAAGCTTAGTATCGGTTGCAACTTTTTTAAGCGGTTCTATGGCGGAACTGTAATTTCCGGTGAAGTATCCCGATTTTCCTTCAATATAATCGGCTTCTCTTATCCACGCTTCATTTACCACGTCCGATTTTTTAACCTTTGCTGCTGCTATTATTGCTTCATTATATCGTTTTAGTTCAAAGTAACATCTCATCTGCCCGCTGTTTGCCCTTAATGTATTGTATTTTGATCCCGACAATGATTCGAGCCTGTTGAACAGCTCTAAGGCTTCCTGATATTTTCCGCCATTGAATGTAAGCTCTGAAGCCCTTGACAGAGCCTGCTCACTGAATATATTATTTGGTTGTTTGGCTACGAAAGTATAATTCTCATTTGCCAAAGAGAAGCTACCCTCTTTATAGTATAACTCTGCAAGGTAAAATTTTGCATTGATCACGAAGCTCCCATCCGGGAACTCCCTCAGATATCTCTGCAGCTGTTCAGATGCTTTAGGACTGTCAGACATATAGAGACGTTCAGCAGACATATATACCAATGAGTCTTGTTCGGATGTTGTAACTACACCTGCACCGCCACCCAAAGTTTTGGTATAGGCAAAGTAAGCATCAACATTATTCATTTCAACATAACAGTTTCTTATTCCTAATAAAGCTGTTTGTGCCTCAGATGTTCCGTTAAAATTTTCAGCAACCTGTTTATAGTGAGTAAGGGCCTGATTAAAATCGCCGTTATTATAACTGATGAGCCCCATTTGCAGCAGTGCCTTAGGAAAATAGACACTTTGCTGATGTGAAGATATTATCTCTTTGTAATATTTTGTTGCCTGCGATATTTGCCCTAAGCGCTCATGCGCCCGCCCCAGTTCAAAATATGCATCATCCGAATAGTCTGAATCGGGATATCCCGATAATAACCGTTCCAGGGTGTTTATTTTTCCTTGCTGATTTTGTTCAAGTCCCATACAGAAAGCAATTTGATATAGCGAATAGTCGGGTTCAAAAAGGTTCATATCGTATGCCTGCTGATAATTTTGTTTGGCCATACTGTAATTGGAATTGAGAAAATAGTAATCACCTAAGCGGTTGTAGGCATCGGCAACTTTCCCGGAGCGGCTGCCTTTCATTGAGGATATATAGTTTTTAAAGTGTGATGCAGCTGCATTGTAGTCATTTTGTTTAAAGTAGGCATATCCCAGGTTATATTCAGCTTCTGAATTTTCAGAAAGTGAAGGTGAGGCTGGTGTATGTAAAAATTGAGAATAAATATCGGATGAGCCTTTGTAGTTTCCTACCCTGTATAATGCTTCAGCTTTCCAAAAAAGAGCTTTTGCATTCAGCTCACGGCTGTGACTGCCATTTTTAAGAGAAAGGTCAAAGTAGTCAATAGCCTCATTATAAGCCAGGTTGTTAAAGAGCTCCATTCCTCTGAAGAATGTTACCCTCTGATAAGCTTTTAATATTTCAGATGATTTAACCTCAATTTTTTCAATAGCACTTATTGCATCCCTGTAATTTCTTGTTACCATAAAAACTTCGGTAAGGTATCTGTATGCTTCACTGTTTCTTTGAGAGTTGGGATAAAGAGTAATATATCTTTCAAAGGCTTTTATGGTTTCATTAAATGGCGAATATGACAGTTCGTAGGTGAGCTTCGCATAATTAAAAAGTGCATCCTCCCTGATACGCTCATTGAAATCAAGTTCTGAGGCAGCTTCGAATGCAACACGGGCTTTCTCTTTGTCATTTAATTTAATATAAGCATCAGCAAGGTGATAATATGCATTTTGTGCCATTTCATCCTTCCCTTTTGATGCATTTTCCAAAAGAGGAACAGCCTTTTGATGTTGCTCGGAATAGTAGTAACAGTACCCCAGAATATAGTTGTCTTCTCTTGTTTTAAGTGAGGGTGTATTGTAGTAATATTCTAAATAAGGCAGCGCTTTGTCATATTCACGGAGGTGAAAATATGAATCTCCGACTATTTTGGATAATTCACTTTTATGTTCTTCTTCAACATCGTCAATTATCTCTACGGTGTAATTGACTATTTCCTGATATTTTTGCTGCTTGTAATATATATGGCTCACATAGATCGGGATAACCTTCGAATAGACCGGGTCGTCATTTAGTTTAGAAAAACCTTCAAGAGCTGACCGGTAATTTTCATCCAAATACATTATATGTGCCCAATAATAGGTGGCAGGCCTGCTATAAAGATTATTTTCATCTTTTATTGCCTCGAACTCTTTTAGCGCCTCCCGGTTGTTCTCCATCATAAGGTGTGAATAACCGTTTCTATATTGATACTGCACCCTGTCAGCTCTGTTCAGTGAAGCTTTGTTGACCTTGCCATAACTTTGTAAAACAGCCTGATAATGTTTATGCTCAAACTGATAATCGCCTAAATTAAGCCATGCTCTTTCGATATGCGGGCTTTCAGGATAATCTTCGATAAATCTGTTGAGCATTTTATAGCCTGATTTGTTACCCGATTTAAGGGCAGCAACAGATTTATAAAAAATGGCTTCTGAATATATCTCGGAATCCGGATCAGTTCTTTTTTGAACTTTTTCAAACTGTCTGAAGGCCGAGTTATATTTCCCCTGTTCAAAAAGCTCCCTCCCCATTTTAGTATCCTCTTCAATTGTACCGTAATAGTCGGTTTTTTGGGCATGGAGCTCAAATTGTGCCTGAATTATCAATGTCACTATTAAAAAAACAAGATTAGTTGTTTTCATGGTTAAATCAATTATTTTCAAAGATGTTGTACAGCCGGCCGATTTTAACAGAAGTATCCGTATATATTTTAATTATATCCAAAACTCCGGTTTAATTCGGGAAGACTTATAAATGTTGTTACTATAATATTTTATAAAACTGTTTAATATCTTCATTTAGTATCTGTCATCTTAAAAAACAGACTATATAAATTTTTTAAATATATCCTGAAGAACTTTTTTTTCATTTTCCCAGTTAAGCTCTTTTGCTGCATTTTTCAGATTCTTTTTCCATATTTCTCTCTGTTTAATATCAAACAGCAGAGTGTTAAAAGCTTTTCCCAGCTCAGCCGGTTCATGTGAAGAGATTACCAAACCTATCCGGTACCTGTTGACAAGAGCAGCCATTTCGGGCATATTTGAAACTATTACCGGTACCTGTGCCTGAATATAGTCGAAAAGTTTATTTGGAAGTGCATACCGGTAATTCAGTGCAGGCCCCTCTTCCAATGATATTCCTGCCGAAGCTGTGGGAGTCAGCCCGGTCAGCTCCTCAATAGACATTCTTCCCGTCATTTGAACTTTTTTTCCCAGCTCAAGCTTGTCAATTAACAGTGACAGCTCATTTTTTATGGGACCGTCGCCTGCAATCACTAATTTTGCTCCTTTCACAAAGCTCATGGCCATAACCGCCTTTTGAAGCCCTCTTCCTTTATTCAACGCTCCCTGGTATAGTATTATTTTTTCATTAGTTTGTTTATGCAGAGGTTCAGATTTGTTAGCGGAAATATTTCTGACAACTTTGAAGCCGGTTCCATACTTTGCCGTATATACCTCTGCAATTGAGTTGCTAACGGTGTATGCATATTTTATATGGGGAAGCATCATCTTTTCCAACAGTTCCCAGATACCTTTTACAAACTTTCTGTTTATCAGCTCAGGAACCTCTGTAAAATATTCATGGCTGTCGTATATCAAAGGTTTACCCTTTAGTTTGGATATTAAAAAATTGGCCGGCAGGGTATCCAGATCATTTGCCAGCAACAGATCAAATTTATTAACCAAAAGAAAGATAAAAAGCCTGAGGTTATAAGATGCATAAAATAAAAACCCCTTATTAAACGGCAGTTTGAACCGGTTTGTTTTATATTCACGTGGTGCTAATTTCAGTTTGCCGGGAATTTTTCTGCCTGTGAGCAATATATCAAAACCCGATTCATGCAGTGCCGTGCATACCTTATGCACCCTGTTGTCAGAAACAAGATCGGTGGTGACCGATACAATAATTCTTTTTTTTACAACCGGCTTCAAACTGGTTTAAATTCTATTTTAATATAAAAATATTTTAAAGAGGTAAAATTAGCAATAAAAGACAATTTGAACCTGTTTGTTAGTAATTTGTTAGTTTAATTACTGAGAGGCTGCGTTAATCGGGGTCCCAATTTATTAACTTGTTATTGATTGATTTTAATAATGGCACATGATCATAGTCATATTTACAATTCTCACCGTAAGGCATTTGCAATAGGGATAGTATTGAATATTCTGTTTGTGGGAGTTGAGGTTGCATTTGGGATTATTTCCAACTCTTCAGCTCTTCTTGCCGATGCCGGGCACAATGCCAGCGACATACTCGGGCTTGCTCTTGCATGGACTGCATCACGGCTTGCCATGATGAGGCCGAGGGGTAAATATACTTATGGTTTGCGCAAGACTACAATACTAACTGCCATTTTAAATGCTTTTCTTCTGTTTGCCGCTGTTGCAGCCATTGCATGGGACTCATTCGAAAAATTGCAGGACCCCAGTCCGGTGGCAGGAGGGCAGGTAATGATTGTAGCCGGAATAGGAGTTGTTGTAAACTCTTTTACAGCTCTTCTTTTTTTGAAAGGGCAGAAGCACGATCTCAATATCAGAGGGGCATTTCTTCATATGATTGCCGATGCAGCTGTCTCTTTGGGAGTAGTTATGGCAGGGCTTTTTATTAATATCACGGGCAGGTTCTGGATCGATCCGCTGATGAGTTTTATTATTATTGCAGTAGTATTGTACAGTGCATGGGGGCTTTTTATTGATTCTGTAAACCTTGCTCTTGATGCTGTTCCCAAAAATATTGATATAGAGGAGGTCAGGGAGTTTATTAAATCACAGCCGGGTGTTGAAAGCTTGCACGACCTGCATATTTGGGCAATAAGCACTACCCAGTCTGCTCTTACTGTTCATCTTGTAATGCCTGAAGGGAGCAGCGATAATTTTATCTCCATGATGCAGGAGGAGCTTAAAAAGCGTTTTAATATCGGTCATACTACATTTCAGGTTGAAAGAGGCAATCTCCGGAAGGGGTGTGGTGCCGGCTGCTAAATCAGATTTTATCGATGCCGCTTACTTTCACATTTTTATCTATTTTTTTTACAAGCCCCTGTAACACATTTCCCGGCCCTATTTCAATAAATGATGTAGCACCGTCACTTATCATATTTTGTACTGTTTGTGTCCATCTTACAGGAGATGTTAGTTGTAAAATAAGATTTTTTCTGATCTGTTCGGGGTCTGTCACAGGCTTTGCACTTACATTTTGATAAACCGGGCAAAATGGTTTTTTAAAGGTAACCGACTTAATTGCATTTTCCAATTCATCTCCTGCAGGCTCCATAAAGGGAGAGTGGAATGCCCCGCTTACAGGAAGCTTAATTACTCTTTTTGCCCCTTTGCCGGAAAGGATTTTGCACGCCCGGTCAATCCCTTCCACTGATCCGGAAATTACAAGTTGCCCCGGACAGTTATAATTTGCAGCTACGACACTATCTTCAACAGCTTCACACACCTCTTCGACAATATGGTCGTCAAGTCCTATTACCGCTGCCATGGCAGAAGGTTTTATCATGCAAGCTTTTTGCATGGCAGCAGCACGTTTTGATACCAATGTAAGGCCATCTTCGAAAGAGAGGGAGCCGCTTACCGTGAGGGCAGAAAATTCACCTAATGAATGACCTGCTGCCATTCCGGGAGATAACCTGTCAAATGTGCCGGCAAGAAGCACCGAGTGTAAAAAGATTGCCGGCTGAGTAACTTTTGTCTCTTTAAGCTCCCCGGCTGTTCCTTCAAACATAATCTCCGCAATGTTAAACCCAAGGATGCCGGCGGCAATATCAAACTGTTTTCTGGCTTCAGCTGATTTTTTATAAAGATCTTTACCCATACCGGGGTATTGTGCCCCCTGTCCGGGGAAAATATATGCTTGCATATCAATAATTTATTTAACAGGCAGCTCAAACCAGAATTTAGCTCCTTCGCCTTTGCGGCCTGTGCTTTCTAATCCAACCCTGCCTTCTAATTTATCTACTATACGTTTAACAATTGAAAGCCCAAGCCCGTATCCATGTGCCTTCTCAGGGGCAAGCCTGGAATATTTTTTAAAAAGTTTTGTCTGCTCCTCTTTAGCTATGCCGTTGCCATTGTCTTTTATCCAGTATTTTACAAAACCCCCTTCAGGAAGGTCGGCCCCAACTTCAATTAAAGGGGGTGTGCCTCCATATTTTATGGCATTGCTTAAGTAATTTGCCCAAACCTCCTCAACCCAGGGTGCATGGCCTATTGACTGCGGCCAGATATCGGGTGAAATTATTTTTGCCTGATACTCTTTTATCATCGATGAAAGCTGGCTTTTTGCTTCACGAAAAATTGAATCCATTACCAGCAGCTTTTTTTCAATTTTTTCATTTCTCACTGTAGCAAGAAGAAGCAGTTCTTCAGTAATGTGCATTGCTTTTTCGGCCGCACTTTTAACTAAGTCAGACATTTCAATTAAAAAATTTGCATCAGTCTGATCTGCAAGACTCTCTTTTATTACTTCACTTGAAGAGTAAATTGAACCAAGTGAGTTACGCAGGTCATGAGCAATTGTGTGAGCAAAGGCATTCAGGTCGTCAATCAATTTTCCCCGCTGCTCAATCTCCTCAAGCAGCTGTTTGTTAGTCTCCATGATTTTTTTCTCCCCTTGCTTCAGAGAGGTGATATCATAAATTTGAATGAGCTGTCCGGATAATGCTCTTTTATTGTGCCATAAAGGGAAAATGTGTACCTGGTAATGTTTTTTGATTTTTTCGAAGCTTATTTCAATATTTTGCGGCTCGGCCTCCATCTCTTCAGTGGCTTTTATAAGTGACTCATAACCGGCAAATACCTCTTTGAAAGGCTTTTTAATAACATTTTCTTTACTTAGGTTTAGTATATTCAACAATGCCGGATTGTGGTCTTCAATAATCCCATTTGAATTTATCACCACAACTCCATTTTTCATTGTGTCGATAAGCTTATTTCTTGCCAGCGGGACCAGTTCGAACATCCCGAAATTCAATACACCTGCCGAAATAATAATTGTTGAAAAAACAAACAACACAGGAGTGAAGTCAAATCCCTGAACCGGTGTCAGTCCGGTGACATACATTGTGTTTCCCACCAATGGGAACAGTGTGGCCAGCAGTAAAATAACCACTTGTATTTTATAAGATCCCGTAAAATCGTTAACAGAGCGCAACAGGTTATATACACCCAATGTAATAAGCACTAAAGAGTAGGTCCAAAAGAGCCAAAACCAAATGCCGTATTTATAAATAACTATATTTTTCTCCGGATGAAAAAATATCTCTGTCCACAAAAGTTGGTGGAAGTCATTTGTAATTGCCAATAGCAGAGTGCTTGCAGGAAAAATTGATAGCAGTGCTATTTCGCATAATCTGATATTTTCTGCACGCCGGCTGAATGCTTTGGTGAAAAAGAAATAGAAAACAGGTATAAATGAAATGCCGCAATAGGAGAATTTGGACCAGAATATTTTACTTTCAAGCTCTGTCGACATAAATTCCATACCATAGGCAAATGCCCATACAGCTGCACCGGAAACAATGAAGATAAGATATTTAACTTCCGGAGCAATCCTGTATTTATAAATAACTATAATTGTTGAAAGAGCAGCAAAAACAGTAAAAAAATGAATAATGCTTGCTTTTGGGATATCTTCAAGCAATATATAGCTAAATATATCTGACATAGATTTTTCGAATGTGAATTTTAGTATTTTTTAACAAATTTACAGTACTTTAAATATAATTAGAATTTTGAAACTACAATTCAATTAGTATAGAGATATTTATAACATAAGATTAATATAATTATCTTTTAAAGCACCATATTTGAGTGTTTTAAAATCTTAATTTTCTTCAAATGTATTTTGGAATAAGGACTTATCCAAATTTTTTTTAAAAAACCTGTTATTATGACTATTGTGCAACAGGGATTTATTAATCAAAATTATTAATTTTGAAGTATTGATTAATAATGGAGGCATTGTCTTGAGATTACAAATTATATTATTACTCTTTTTACTCAGCCTCGGCTCTTTTGCACAAGAGCTGCCGGTGCCTGTCATTTTTGAAAAAGACTCTCTTTTTTCAGATACGCTGCCTCAATATATTTACGATAATCCGTTTTTTACCGGAGTTCCTTCATTTAACCAATTGGTACCTCTGCCGCTGGCAGATTTCAGCATTGACACGGGGCTGGCAAAAAGATATCACTATTTTGTTTCCGGCATTAATTATTACCGGTTAGCCACAGGTGGTTTGTTATCTTTTTATCCGGGACCTCTTTTTTCGCCTTTTATAAGAGACGGTTCTGTTTTCAGTGGTGCCGATTATAAAATAGGCAATAAATTATTACTGGGAGGTTTCAGTTACGGAGGCAATTCAATATTTTCCGCTCCATTTCCAAACAGGGGTGTCAACAGTTATGACTTTCGCGGCTCTACACTGTTTATGGAGTATAATATTTCAAAAAATTTTAAAATCGGAACCAGCGTCACCGTAACCCGGAGCCCCGGATTTTAGCGTAAATGAAAGCTGTTTTTTATTTGATATTACTATGCTAATTGTATATAAAGCTTCGGCAGGTTCAGGTAAAACATTTAATCTTGTTTTTGAATATCTTAAACTGATTGTGGGTAATCCCTTAAACTACCGGCATATTTTAGCTGTCACCTTTACCAATAAAGCAGCTAATGAGATGAAGATAAGAATTCTCAATCAGCTTTTTTTACTTTCAGATCAGAGGGAATCCCCATATATGGAGATGCTTCAGGATTTTTTAAAACTTGATGCAGACAAAATCAGAAAGAGGGCAGGAGAGGTACTGAAAAATATTCTACATGATTACGGCAGATTTTCTGTTAACACCATTGATTCATTTACCCAGCGCATTATCAGGGCTTTCAATCGTGAAACCGGGGTTTCTCCCCAATATACTCTTGGAATGGAAGATGATCCCATTCTCAGGGAAGCAACAGACAGATTGTTGTCGCGTATAGGTACCGATAACCATTTGCGTAAATGGTTGGTTGAGTTCAGTAAAGAGAAGATCAGGGATAGCTATAGTCATAAGATTGAAAACGATATAAGAAGCCTTGGCAATGAGCTCTTTAAAGAGAAGTTTCAAATATTTTTTCCTGAAGGTAAAGATTCCGGGTATACTCGTAATAATCTTGAGGGATTGCGTAAGGAGTTGCAGAGGGAGATTAAGCTTTTTGATAAAGAGCTGAGAGGGAAAGGGAAAAAAGGTGTTGATATTATTGCTGCGGGAGGATTTATTACAGACGATTTTTCCGGTAAAAGCAGGGGAATTGCCAATATGTTTGTTAAGTTGGAAGCAGGGGAGTTGCCTGAAATAACAAAGAGTGTAAAAGCTTGTGCGGAAGATTCCGAACGATGGTATACCGTAACAAGCAAAAAGAAAAGAGAGATTTTTAATATTGTTGAAACGCGCCTAAGGCCATTGCTTTTGGAAATTTTAAAGTATCGTGAAGATAATGAAGCAAAGTATCTTGCTGCCAAAGAGGTGTTGAGTAATATAAGAGTACTGGGAATATTGGCTGATCTGAGAGAGGAGATTAAAAATATTTTACATGAAAAGGGAATTTTACAAATTTCAGATTCCAATCTTCTGTTAAGCAAGATTATAGGTGATACCGATACACCGTTTATTTATGAAAAAACAGGCAATTGGTTTAAGCATTTTATTCTTGATGAGTTTCAGGACACCTCTGCCCTTCAGTGGAATAACTTTAAACCACTTGTGGCTAATGCCTTGGCTGAAGGAAACTCTGCATTGGTAGCAGGAGATGTTAAGCAGTCGATTTACCGGTGGCGCAACAGTAACTGGAATATTCTTGCTTTCAGAATAAATTCTGATTTTCCAAATTTTCCTCCTGTGGAGATCCCCCTTGATAAAAATTGGAGGAGCAGGAAAAATATCATTGATTTTAATAATTCGCTAACCGGTCATCTTAAGCAACTGTTCGGGGAGTACCTGTTTAGTGAACCGGAAGAGGAAAAATATAAAAAAAGATTTGCTCATATATACAGTAATTTTATTCAACAGCCGGGGAGCAGTTCGAATGAGATCAGCGGTATGGTTGAAGTAAGGTTATTACCTGATGAAGATTTTTACGAAAGCTCTGTTGATATCTTGATTGAACAGGTGAAATATTTGCAGGATCAGGGTATTGAGGCTTCAGATACAGCTATTCTTATCAGAAGAAATGAAGAAGGTCGCCGGATTATTGAAAGATTTCTGGCTCTTTCAGGAGAGCCGGGGAGTGATAAATATAATTTTTCGATTATTTCCGGGGAGTCGCTGTTCCTTTCCGTCTCCAAAGGAGTTAATATGGTAATGCTCACCATAAGCCTGTTGGTTGACCCTGACGATAAGATAACCCAAACGGCGCTTCTCCATTTTTGGCTTTCATGGCTCAGGCCGCAATTGAAAAAGTCAGGTTCTTTTTTGAAAGCCGGAAATGTGAATGAAAAATATAGAGATGAAGATATCACCGCAGAGAATACCGGTACTCTTTTTGATTTAGAGCTTGGCGCAATAATTGGCGGGCTGAAAGATAAGCTGTTATTTCTGTCGCCCGGTGAAATTGTGGCTGAAGTATGTAACTCTTTGGGGCTTTTTTCTTTGAAGTCTGAAATACCGTTTATACAAACCCTTATTGATAAGGTTTCCGAAGATAAGACAACATTTTCAAATGATATGTCCAACCTGTTGTTATGGTGGAATGAAGAAGGATATAAAGTTTCTGTTAATATCAGCCGGGATATGGATGCAATAAGATTGCTTACTGTCCATAAAGCTAAAGGGTTAGAGTTTGATGCAGTTTTGCTGCCTTTTTTCAACTGGGATACCTCATGGCCTTTCAACAAGGCGCCGGTACTTTGGTGTCACACCGCTATCAGCCCGTTTAACCGCTTCCCATTAGTACCGGTTAAGGCAGGGAAAAAACTTTTAAAAACAGTGTTCAGCAATGATTATATTGAAGAGAAAGCTCAAAGCCATATTGATAACCTTAACTTAGTTTATGTAGCATTTACCCGCGCCAAGTCGGCTCTTTTTGTTAATTGCAAAGATCCTTGTGAAAAGAGGGATCGAAGTGAGCTGCCCGGACGGGCATCTTCATTTAATTCCCTTTTGGTATGTGCGCTCGACAGGATGGCCAAAGAAAGCAGGTATGCAGGTTGTTGGGATGAGGAAGAGGTTCTGTTCCGGTTTGGCACTCTCCCTTTGCCGGCAGGTAAAAGTGAGGCAGCAGAGCCCGGATGGCCGGAGAAATATCATTATTATGATTACCGGGAAAGAATCCGCCTGAGGATGGATAGTGAAGATTTTATAGTTGATGAGGGAGTAAACAGATCTGCAAAAAACAGGGGAAAACTGATTCATGATATTCTTGCAGGTGTTGAGCAGCCGGACGATTTTAAACTATCCTGCGATATGGCACTTGCAGAGGGGAAAATTAATGAAGATGAGCGGAAACGGTTAATTGCCATATTTGAGGAAGGATTGGCCAATCCTTTGATAAAAGATTGGTTCAGCGGTAATTATGAAGTATTGAATGAAAGAAACCTGCTTACCGGGAAGGAGATACTAAGGCCTGACCGAATAATGATAAAGGGGAGAAAAGTAACTGTTGTTGACTATAAGTGGGGAGAAAAAATGGGTAAAAAGTATTCCGGGCAGATAAGCCGCTATGCCATCACTTTAAAAAAGTGCGGTTTTGAACAGGTTGATGGATATATTTGGTATCTCAATCTTAATGAAGTGGATAAAGTGGGCGTATGGTAAAAAAGGCTCAGCAACGGGACTAATCAAATATTTTATAATTTTGCATCATATTTTTATATTATGATTCAAAGAATACAATCTTTATTTATTTTTATTGCAGCAATGCTGACAGCATTAATGCTGAAAACCAAATTTGCTGAAATTGCATCGGGTGGAGATTATTTTATCTTTAGCGCCAAAGGTATAGCCGGCGGTGAAGAGGTAATTTTTAACGGATTGCCGATAACGATTTTTATAGGGCTGATCACAATCTTGCACCTTGTAGTAATATTTCTATATAAAAAACGTATTCTTCAGATAAGGCTGCTTACATTTACCATTATCCTGCTTATCGGCCTGATCGGTTTGATGTTTTATTTTTTATATGCCGGATTTGACAGGATTAATGTAATATTTAAAATTCCCATGGTCATGCCTCTTGTGGCAGCATTATTTGACTATCTGGCTATCAGGGCGATTGGTAAAGATGAAGCTCTGATACGCAGCATAGACAGGATAAGATAATTATATTATTTTAATTGGAATTTACTTTTTTTGATTGAGATAATAATTTATTTTTTCTTTTAAAATATCGTAGGGGACAGGCTTTGACAGATAATCATCGCTTCCCGACTGAATAGCCTTTTCCTTATCTCCCTTCATAGCATATGCCGTTTGAATTATAACCGGCAAATCCGGGAACTCTGCTTTAATTATTTTGGTAGCTTCAAAGCCGTTCATTTCCGGCATACGTACATCCATTAAAACTAAATCGGCATGATTTTTACGAAGAAAATCGATACCATCGGGAGCAAAATCAAAATTTATCATTTCATACCCAATCAAAGAAACAACATTTTTAAGATATTCAATACTTGCAGGGTCATCTTCAAAAGAGACAACTCTTTTTTTATCCGCAGCCTCTTTTATATTGATGTCATCATTTTGCACCGGTAAAGTTTTCTGTTTTTCTTCCCGGAAAATTTGATCAGAACTATTTTCAAATAATCGCCGGGGGATCGATATGAAAAAAGTAGATCCTTTTCCGGGGATTGATTTCAGCCATATTTTTCCTTCAAGACGTTCAACGATTCCTGAAACTATGGCTAATCCTAAGCCGTTGCCTTTGCTGGGCCCCGAATAGCCTTCATCTATTTGTCTGAAAGGATTAAAAATTATTTTTGCTTCCTTTTTTGTAATTCCTATTCCTGTATCTTCAACAAAAATCTCAACATTGTCTTCTGAACATCCATGGCTGCAGCCAAACCTGATATGACCCGATTCCGTAAATTTAAATGCATTATCAAGTAAATTCCGAAGGATTTGAAAAATGCGGTTTTTATCAGAATTTATAAATTTACAATCAGTATAATTACAATAAGCTACACCAAAATCAATTATATTTAGTTTTTCCTCTTTTTCTTTTTTTAATATCTGGAATAGTTCGTCAAATAGTGAATTTATATTGAAAAGTGAGTAGTTAATTTTAATTTGGTTTGACTGAATAAGTGAAATATCAATAATATCATCAATAATAGCTGTTAACCTGCGGCCCGATTTTTCAATAATTTCACCAAAATAATTTAGTTTTTCGCCTGAAATTTTATCAGAAACAATAATATTTGAAAAACCAAGAATAGCATTTAAGGGTGTTCGGATTTCATGACTCATATTAGCTAAAAAGAGCGATTTGAGCTTGTCACTTTCTTCTGCTTTCTGTTTGGCTTCTTTAAGTTCGTCCATTATTTTTTTTCGAAGGGTAATGTCATGCCCAACACCAATCAATCCTTCTACTTCTCCTTTTTCATTTTTTAAAGGTATTTTGGTTGTTAAAAGCCAGCGGGGCGGATTTCCCGGGAGTTTTTCTTCCCGTTTTACTATCTTTTCTCCATTTTCAATAACTCTTTTGTCATCTTTATGAAATTTTTTGGCAAATTTCCGGGGAAAAATATCAAAGTCTGTTTTGCCTATGATTTCATCAGCCGAATTTGCTCCGCAATTTTTAATATCCGCTTCATTGGTAATAACTTTACGGTAATCATTATCTTTTAAATAGATGGCATCGGGTAGATTTTGAATCATGGTGTTCAATAGATTATTAGCATTGGCCAGCTCAATCTCCATTTTTTTACTTTGAGTAATATCCTGCACCGTTCCTCTTAAAATGAATCCTTTATATGTTTTCACCTTATCGGGTTTACAAATAATTTCAATCCATTTTTCTTTTTTATTTTTTAGTATAATGTGAAACTGTCCGCTAAATGGTGCTCCTGTTTTTATTGAATTGTAAAAATCTGTTCTAAATCTATTTAACTGTTCTGACTGGCATTGCCTATTGTTGAAAAAATCCTGCAAATTTTGAGATGTTTTTGCATCTTTTGATTCAAAAATATTTAAAACTTGTTCAGACCATTGGATTTCATTATTTTCAGGGTTATATTTCCAGTTTCCGATATTGGCAATATGCTGTGCCAGGCTTAAATCGTGGTAACTTTCCAATAATGTATTCCTTGACCTTACCTTATCGGTGATATCCTTGCTTATTCCAAAAACCTTGTTTTTTTCTTTGTCAAATTTAGCTGAAGCTTTAATGTCTCTTATCTGACCATCATTGTTTCTTTTGATTTTTACTTGAATATTGAAAGGTTCATTAAAGAGAATTAAATTATTTAATGATTTATCAATAAGTTCGTAATATTCAGGAAGCGCAAATTTTCTGATCTCTTTTACAGGAATAGTATCATTTTCCACATTGATTTTATAAATTTTTTGAAATCCTTTAGTTATTTTAATTGATTTTGTTTGCAGGTCTAACTCCCAGGCGCCTAAATAGGCTAATTTTTCTGCCTGTTCCATTATCAGGTTAAAGTTTCTTCTCTCGTAAACATTGGCAATTTCATTTGAAATGTCAGTAAAAGCAGCAGCTATATAATTTTCTTTCAGGTTTTTTGCCGTAACCTTAAAAAATTTATTTGTTTCGCCGTTTTTTCCCTGCACTACAAATTCGGATTCCGGGAAAGGATTTGACAATATTTGCAATAAGCATCTGCCGGTAATTTCTTTATATCCCGCCTCCTTAATAAATACTTCTTCCAATGTAGGCGTTTCAGAATTTTTAATTGCAGGATCATTGGTTTGAACAATAGTTTGATTTTTTGAATCAATAATATAATGGCGGATCGGAAGAGTGTTTAAAATACATTTATAATCCATACTTCCTTAATTTAAGATAAATTATGCTTAATCAGAAATTCTGTATTTTATTTAAATCCATAAAAGAGCAAAGTAAAGGTAACTGTTTTTTTAAAAACAGACTAATTTCAAAGCAACAAATTACCTTTATTGTATACATATATATATGTGTATTATTATTAAAATTAATTGTTATTATATGGTATCATATGGCCTTTTGCATATGATTTTAATCATACTTGTTTTATGTGATCAAAATAAATAGTTTTCAATTGTATATGTAAAAACTTGTATCTTATTCTTTTGCCGGGAAATAGATGATTTAACTTATTTCGAATTACTTCCGTACCGGTTTATATATTTTAAAGGGAAGCCCAGATCCTTGCCAACGAATGTCCCGGAGCTTTCAGGCTAAGGTCCAGAAAATATCCCCATGGAGTTTGTGCAGTGCTGTAACCGCCATTTTGAAGTCTTGCTTCCGCCAGATCAAAAAGCTTTTTTGTATATTCTGCCGAAGCTTTTGAATCAGAGAGATGTGCAAATGAGTGGAGAACTATTTTTTTACAGTTATTTTTACGGGCAGTCCATTTTAAGTGGTTTACCAATTTTTTTTCTCTGCTTTTCACCTCAAACTCTTCATCGCTCTCCTCTACCTGTATAAATGCAAGTATACAGTCAGTGAATTCTTTACCTGAAGTAACCTCTTCTGCTTTCTCAAGATTTTTTTGGGCAGGAGAATAACCAAACTCATCGGCATACATTACCAAAACCTTCATACCAAACTTTTTTTATTTGAAAACAAATTAATCAAAAAATTATTAAAATTGAGCTTTTGAATTTAAAGAGTATGATTAACATTAAATATTAACTTTGGCAAAAAGTAGGATTATATGCGCTGGCTCTTTCTGGCATCAATAATAATTTTATCGGTTTTAAGCTCTTCCGGACAGATTTCCCGGGGCGGCATACCTTTAAAGATACCCGTACTTAAAAGCAAAGGCATACCTGTGGCAGAGATGCCACCTGTTGTAAACTCAGAATTAAGAAGATTGGCAGAGAAAGAGAGAAGAGAGGAGCCCTTTCTCAAGCCATTTCGTTTTGCACATAGTTTTGATGTTAAGATTTCGCCCGAAACAGAAGGATTATGGATTTCGGATATTGCCGGGTATGATGTGTGGGTTCTTAAGTTACATTCCAAAGGAGCTTTGTCGCTTAATATAATTTTTGAAGATTTTCACCTTCCCGATGGTGTCCGCCTTTTTCTTTATAACAGGAAAGAGGAGTTTTGTCTGGGGGCATTTACCTCATTGAATAATAAAGTATTTGGAAAATTTGCCGTATCTCCTCTTCCCGGAGATGAGATCACTGTTCAGTATGAGGTTCCGGCAGGATTAGCCGAAAGATTTAACTTTATAATAGGGCAGGTTAATCATGATTTCACGGGGATATTGAAACTTAATGAATACCGGCCGTCGGGACGGCTGCCGGGGAGTTGCCATATTGATGTTAATTGCGAAGCTGCAAAGGAGTGGAATGATGTAAAAGATGCAGTTTGCCGTTTTATTGTGGGAAGTGATATTTGTACGGGCACCTTGGTAAATAACACCTCAGAAGAAGAAAAACCATATATTCTTACGGCTGCACACTGTTTCAGGAGGCTTAATAATCCGGAAACAGCCCTGTTTACCTTTAATTATGAGAGCCCTTACTGTGCTGTATTGGAAGGAGATCCTTCCAACTCCATTTCAGGGGCTTTTATGCGTGCATACAGCGACAGCCTTGATTTTGCTTTGGTTGAACTTACTCTTGCTCCTCCTCCCCGATTCAGGCCATATTATGCAGGCTGGAACAATTCAGGCAGTATATCCGATTCAACAGCCAGTATCCACCACCCTCAGGGGCACCTTAAAAAGATCTCTGTCGATTATGATAAGCCTGTCATTAATGATATTGGCAGCAGCAGTTATATTAAAAACGGATTTTTGAAAGTTGCCGAGTGGGATCTGGGGGTTACGGAAAATGGCTCGTCGGGAGGGCCGTTGCTTGACCGCTCGCACAATTTGATCGGCACCCTCACCGGTGGGGATGCCTATTGTGGCAGCCCCGTAAATGATTATTTTGCCCGTTTTGATCTGGCATGGGAGTTCCGTACTGACTCTTCCCGGCAGTTGAAATGCTGGCTCGACCCTGTAAATTCAGGAGTAAACAGTTTAAATGGGAGGAGGTTTAATATTGCAGAAGATCTTTGCCTGGCTTTTACAAATCTTAATGATGAAGACCACCATGAAAATGTCTCCCTCATGAATTCAGGGCAGTTTGCAGGTTATTGGGGAGGTACTAACAGTACTGGCATAACCACTGTTGCCGAACGTTTTTCAATAGCAGGCAATAAGCAGCTTTACGGAATATCACTTGGAGTAGGTAAAGTTGAAGTTAAGAGCAGGGGAGGGGAAAGTACAATTGCAGTTAAGGTTTATAACGGAGGGGTTTTACCTGAAGAACTTATTCACTCACAGACAATAAGCATAAGCACTTTGCATGCAGAGGCTATGAATTTCATAGAATTTGATAAGAGGGTGGAACCGGCAGACATTTTTTTTGTTGGTGTGGAGCTGACAGGTATTCAGCCTGCCGACACTTTTGTTCTTTATCAGTCGGTAAGGCTACCGGAGAAAAGTAATTTTTTCTATTTTCTTGAAAATGGACATTGGTATGACTTTAAAGATGAGAATACCGGCAATTATTCAATGGTAAATGTGATGGAGCTGGTTGCCTGCAATGTTGATGTTACAGTTAATGACACCCCGCTCGTTAATATTGGTCAGGATGCATGGGTATACCCCAATCCCGCAGGACGGATTTTTACTTTTGAAGCAGACAGAGATATAGATTTAAAGCACCTCAGTGTATTTAATGTTATGGGACAGGCAGTCAAGGTCAAGTATTTAAAGATGAATAGCAGGAAGGTGCAGATAGAGCTGTCCGGGAATTTACCCGGTGTATATTTTGTAAGATTAAAAACAGAGGGAGGAGTTATAGTTAAAAAAGTTTCATATATCCCGTGGTATTAACCTTATGAGAAGCTGTTTTTTTATATTTCCCTTTTTGATCTGGTTAACTGCCGGCTGCACAGCTCCCGTGAAGCAGGAAAGCAGAGTGCCGGGAGCAAACAGCTATGCAAAAGGTTTCAGGATAGAAAAATTCAAAGATTTCACAAAATTAGCTGTGTTAAATCCATGGGAAAGAGTTGACAATATTGAGTTTGAATACTATCTCTGTAAAGATCGAAAAGATATACCCGACTTTGCTGCCAATATAATAAAGATACCCGTCAGGAGGGTGGTCTGCCTTTCAACCACTCATATTGCCTATTTGGATGCAATAGGTGAGACCGGCTCTGTTGTTGGTGTTTCAGGCAGCCGTTATATCAATAATCAGGAGCTCAGACAGAGGCTTGAAAAAGGAGAGGTTTATGATGTTGGTTACGGGCACAACTTAGATTATGAATTAATTGTAAGCAGGCAGCCCGGTTTGGTAATGGTTTACGGCATAGGCAGTGAGGTTACTGCTTCTGTTCATAAGCTGAAAGAGTTGGGTATACCTGCAATAATCGTTGCCGAGTATCTTGAAGAGTCGCCGTTAGGGAAAGCGGAATGGATAAAATTTGTGGGGAGTTTATTTGAAAAAGAGGATATTGCAGAAGAGTTATTCAGAAATATAGAAAATAAATATCTTGAATTAAAGGAACTTACAGCTGAATTGAAGTATAAGCCAAAGGTGCTTGTCGGTTCTCCTTACCATGGATCGTGGTGGGTACCCGGCGGAAATTCATACCTTGCAAATATTATTACAGATGCCGGAGGAGAGTACCTTGGAAAAAGCAATCTCTCGCATGAAAGTTATATTATCTCTTTCGAGAATGCTCTTATCTGGGGAAACGAGGCAGATATCTGGATCAATATGGGTAATATGTTGTCAAAAAGAGAAATAGCAGGCAGCGATAAAAGATTATCAGCTTTTAAGGTTTTTCAGGAGGGGAAGATATTCAATAATATCAACAGGTTAAGCCGTCATGGGGGAAATGATTTTTGGGAGAGTGGAACCGTTAACCCTCATTTGATACTAAACGACCTGATAATTGCATTTCATCCGGAGCTTCTGAATGGCAAAATGAACTATTATAAAGAGATCAGATGAACAGCAGCAGTGATGGGAGAGGGTTCTGTTTTTTCCGGTTTTTTATACTGGGAACAGCTTTTATACTTCTCTTTGCAGCTGACCTGCTGCTTGGCTCTGTCATTATTCCGGCCGGCAGGGTTATCAGTTCACTTTTTTCTTCAGGAGGCGCAGAAGATACCTTTCATGTTATCATTATGAATTTTCGTTTACCAAAGGCGCTGACGGCTGTAATGACCGGGGCAGCTCTTTCATTAAGCGGGTTGCAAATGCAAACGGTTTTCAGGAATCCTTTAGCAGGTCCTTATGTGCTGGGGATCAGTGCCGGGGCAAGTCTTGGAGTGGCACTGTTTGTGATGGGATTTTCAACGGTGCTGACAGCCGGGGCGATCACCGTTGCCGGATCCTGGCCGCTGGCTGCAGTGGCATGGGCAGGTTCCTTTCTTGTTTTGATGCTTGTTCTTTATGTTTCAACAAGAGTGAAAGATATTATGACCATTCTTATTCTGGGTATTTTATTTACAAGTGCGGTGACCTCGGTGGTAAGTATATTGCAATATTTCAGCAGCGAATCTATGTTAAAGGTATTTATTGTTTGGACGATGGGAAGCTTAGGCAGTGTAACATGGTCGCAACTGACTGTTTTGATACCGGCAGTTATTGCAGGAATTTTTTTGGCTCTTCTGAAAATAAAAGATTTAAATGCTTTTTTATTAGGCGAAAATTATGCACGTTCCCTTGGGGTCTCCATAATAAGCAGCAGGATGGTAATTTTTTTCAGCACCAGCCTGCTTGCAGGAACAATTACCGCATTCTGCGGGCCTGTCGGGTTTATTGGTATTGCCGTGCCCCACATATGCAGGGTTTTTTTTAAAACTGCCGATCATAAAGTATTGGTGCCGGCAGTTATACTGACAGGCAGCATTGTGATGCTTTTCAGTGATATAGTTTCGCAACTTCCGGGACTCCGGGCTACACTGCCGATAAATTCGGTTACTGCTTTGATTGGTGTTCCGGTAATAATATGGATGATTGTAAAAAACAGAAAATTTGTATCTGTGCAATGAGACAGGAAAAGTTTTTTGATATTGAGTTATTTAATCTTTCTGTCGGATACAGGCAACCCGGCGGAGCTCTTTTTGAAGTACGGAAAGATATCAGCTTTTCGGCTGCTCATGGCGAAATGGTAGCACTTATAGGAAGCAATGGTATCGGTAAGAGCACGTTACTTCGCACGATAGCCGGCTTTCAGCCCTGGTTTGCAGGAGATATCAGGGTGGGAGGGCAAAATGTCAGTTCATTGAGTATAAAGAAGATAGCACAGATTATGAGTTTTGTTTCAACAGAAAAAATCGGGATTCCCAATATGACGGTTTTTGACTTGGTTGCATATGGCAGGTTTCCTTATACTAACTGGTTAGGCTCATTGACCGAAGAAGACAGGGAGATAATCAGTAATGCCATCAGTTTGGTAGGAATCGATAAGCTTTCAGATCGTTCTGTTTTGCAGATCAGCGACGGAGAGAGGCAAAGAGCTATGATAGCCAGGGCGCTGGCACAGGATACACCGGTAATCCTGCTTGATGAGCCCACTGCTTACCTCGATATAAGCAATAAGTATGAAATTTTTCATTTGTTGCAGGTTATGGCATCAGAAAAGAATAAAACAGTGATCTTATCCACTCACGACCTTAATATTGCTTTGAGAGAGGTTGATAAGCTATGGATAATAACAGAAAGTTCTTGCTGGCAGGGAGCTCCCGAGGATGCAGCATTAAGCGGCAGGCTGGATCAGCTTTTTAAAAATGAACATATAGGTTTTGACAGTGCTGAAGGAGAGTTTTTTTTCAAAAAGAAGTTTAAAGCAAAAGCGGGAGTCGAAGGTGAAGGCATACCGCTGTTATGGACATTAAAAGCTCTTAACAGGAAAGGTTACCGGATTGTGGTTGAGGCAGAGCCCGATTTTATAATCAGGGTAAATAAAAACTCCTGGGAATATCGGGCAGGGAGCGTCAGTAAAATATTTGAAAATATTTATCAGCTTATCTTATTTTTGGACAGAGACCGCTTTAACAGGCAATAGCGGTTCAGCATATCTCTTTGCATCAATTCATTGTTAAACCCCAAAATCATCGTAGAGCACATTTTCGCCCGGTACCCCCAGGTTATAGAGCATTTTTTGAACTGCATCATTCATCAGGGGAGGCCCGCAAAGGTAGTAGTATATCTCTTCAGGCTCTTCATGCTTATTGAGATATTCATTAAATATCACCTGATGTATAAATCCCGAAGGGCCTTTCCAGTTATCCTCCGGAAGCGGTTCCGACAAAGCCAGCGTAAATTTAAAATTATCGAAATTCTTTTCAATTTCCCTGAAATCATCATAATAGAAAACCTCTTTCCATGATCTTGCCCCATACCAGAAGGTAATTTTTTTATCTCTTTCCTTTAATGTGTGAAAAAGGTGGAACAGATGAGATCTCATTGGTGCCATTCCTGCGCCCCCGCCAATGAACATCATCTCATTTTCATTATCCTTAAGGAAAAATTCCCCGTAGGGACCTGAAATTGTCACTTTGTCGCCCGGCTTAAGTGAAAAGATATAGGAGGAGCATATACCGGGGTTAACCTTTTTAAAGCTGTTTGTTGCTTTATCCCACGGGGGAGTGGCAATACGGATATTAAGCATAATAATATTCCCTTCAGCAGGATGGTTAGCCATTGAGTAGGCACGGAATGCAGGTTCACTGCTTTTCATTTTCAGGTTAAACATATTGAACCTTTCCCAGTCGCCGCGGAATTTTTCATCAATATCAATATCTTTGAAATCGATTTCAATTTTTGGAACATCAATTTGTATATACCCGCCTGACTTAAAATTAAGTTTTTCTCCTTCAGGAAGTTTGACTACAAACTCTTTAATATAGGTAGCCACATTTTTATTGGATATAACTTCACATTCCCATTTTTTCACGCCTAATGCCTCCCGGGGGACAATAATTTTAAGATCTTCTTTCACTTTAACCTGGCAGGCAAGCCGCCAATTGTCATTTTGCTCCTTACGGGTAAAAAAGTTGGTTTCTGTGGGGAGTATAGACCCGCCGCCCTCTATTAACCTGCATTTGCACAGTGCGCATGTGCCCATGCCTCCGCAGGCTGAAGGGAGGAAAATCTTATTGTTGCTGAGTGTTGTAAGCAAATTGTTGCCCGGATCAGTTTCAATTTTCCGTTCGCCATCATTTATATCTATCACCACCCTTCCTGAGGGGGTTAGTTTTTTCTTGGCATAAAGCAGAATAGCCACTAAGAGTATGGTGATTCCCAGAAATACCAGTACACTGGTAATAACAACGGTTGTTTGTAGTGAAAGCAAAAACATGAAACGATATTTATATTTTATAACTTTATTCCCATAAAACCCATAAATGCAAGCCCCATCAATCCTGTAATTATAAAGGATATTCCCAATCCTCTGAGAGGGGCCGGCACATTTGAATATTGTATTTTTTCCCTGATAGCTGCAATACCTATGATGGCAAGGAACCATCCAATTCCGGAACCCAGCCCGTAAACTGTAGCTTCGGCAATATTTAAAAAAGCTTTTTGCTGCATAAAGAGGGATCCTCCCAGGATTGCACAGTTCACGGCAATAAGAGGAAGAAAAATTCCCAGCTGGATATATAATACAGGGGCAAATTTTTCAACAACCATCTCTACGAGCTGTACCATAGAAGCAATAATTGCAATAAATATTATAAATGAAAGGAAGCTGAGGTCAACATTTTCAAGAGCAGGACTTATCCAGGTAAGAGCCCCCTCTTTGAGTACATGGTTTTCCAGAATATAGTCTAACGGAACTGTAATCCCCATAACAAAAATCACTGCTATCCCTAAACCTGTGGCTGTTTTTACTGTTTTAGACACAGCCAGATAGGAGCACATGCCTAAGAAATAGGCAAATATCATATTTTCAATAAAAATTGACTTGACGAATATATTAATTAAGTTCTCCATAGTAACTTGTTGACAATTAATTTTCAATTAGCTTTCTATTTCTGCTCCGCTGAACCCAGATAATCACTCCGATGGTGATAAGTGCCATTGGCGGCAGGATCATCATGCCGTTATTTTCATAAAAGCCGCCATTTGTTATATACCAGCTTTCGGGTACCACCCGGTATCCGTAGATTGATCCCGAACCAAACAGTTCGCGTACAAACCCTACAACAATAAGTATCCAGCCGTATCCGGCCGCATTGCCCAATCCGTCGAGAAATGACTGCCACGGGGGATTTCCCATTGCAAATGCCTCTAACCTGCCCATGAGGATACAGTTGGTGATAATAAGCCCTACAAACACGGAAAGTTGCTTGCTGACATCATACATATATGCTTTTAACACCTGATCAACAAGAATTACTAAGGTCGATATCACCACTAACTGAACAATTATTCTTATTCTGTTTGGTATCGTATTCCGCAAAATTGAAATAAAGACATTTGAAAGTGCCAGTACGGCCATAACAGAGAGCGCCATTACCAAGGCAGGCTTCAGTTGCGCAGTTACAGCCAGCGCAGAACAGATGCCTAATATCTGGACGGTAATGGGATTGTCCGTGCCTAAAGGCGATGTGAGCAGGTTTAAGTTTTTTCGTGAGAATAGCGGTTCACTCATTGCTTATGATTTTTTGCTTATTAAAAACTCTTTGTAGCTGTTTAAATCGTCAAAAAGCATTTTTTCCAACCCTTTGCTGGTGACAGTCCCACCTGATATTCCATCAACACTGTAATCTTCGGGTGCCGGCTGCCCGCTTTTTTTCACAGTGATGGAGATCAGGTTGCCTGACAGGTCAAATAGCTTTTTCCCTTTAAAAGTACTTTGAAAAGATTTTGTTGAAATTTCGGCACCCAGTCCGGGAGTCTCCCCCTGATGGTCAAATGTTGCTCCATAAATTGTGTTCATATCGTTGTCAAGAGAAATGTATCCCCAAATTGGACCCCACAGGCCTGTACCCCGCAAAGGGAATATATATTTGATCCCTTCCCCGGTGTCACATTCAAATACGGGAAGCAGTTGTTCCTCCTGTCTCTTAGCTTTCTCTTTTTTCAGGTCGATATTAAATGCATCCACTCCTTCAATAATTTCACCTTTGGAGTTGACCACATACTGCTTCAGGATTTTCTCCTCATATAATTTTGAAGCATTGCCGGCTGTACTTTCAATATTCACCGAAGTCAGTATATCCTGCTTTTTTTCAATTTCGGTATTTTTTGTTTGCAGAGGTTTCAATGCCATGGCAACCGAGGCCAGTATGGCAGCAACCAATACAACCATTACTGATGCGTAGATAAATGTATAAGTATTACCGTTTTTGTCCATGATCCAATTTTTCCGTTAACTAAATATTGACTTTCTCATATGATTAAAATTGTGACACCCGTTTCATCCGGTATTTAATATGGCTTTGAATTACGTAATAATCGATTGTCGGGGCAAATGTGTTCATTAGTAAAATGGCCAGCATCATACCTTCGGGATAAGCCGGATTAAGCACTCTTATCAATATTGCCAGTATGCCGGTAAGAAAACCGTAAATCCATTTTCCCTTTTCAGTTTGTGCAGCCGACACCGGGTCTGTAGCCATAAAGACTGCGCCAAATGCAAACCCTCCAATTATAAGATGATGCCAAAAAGGGAGGGCCATAAATATATTACTCCCTGCAAAAATATTTAAAATGATCCCCATCACTACTCCGCCGGCAACGGTAGACAGCATGATCTTCCAGCTTCCGATACCTGTAATTATCAGTATTGCCGCACCCAGCAGTATTGCCAGTGTTGATGTTTCACCTATTGATCCGGGAATAAATCCAAAAAAGGCTTCTAAAGGGCTGAAATTTAAATTACCCGTTGCAGCTTCAGCCAAGGGGGTTGCCCCTGTGAAGCTGTCAATAACCCGGTCGCTTTTTTCAAGTGCAATCCAGACCGAGTCGCCCGACATTTGAACAGGATAGGCAAAGAAGAGAAAAGCCCTGGCAACAAGTGCAGGGTTCCAGACATTCATTCCCGTGCCTCCAAAAACCTCTTTCCCGAAAATTACGGCAAATGCCGTTGCCAAAGCTATCATCCACAATGGAGTTTCAACAGGCATGATTAACGGGATCAGCATACCCGACACCAAAAACCCCTCATTGATCTCATGCCCCCGTATCTGTGCAAATACAAATTCTATTCCCAGCCCCACAACATATGAAACCACTATTATGGGAAATACTTTTATAAATCCATATATAAATATTGCAAAGAAGCTTGTAGATTCAAGCTCTCCGATTGCTTTGAAGTGTTGAAAGCCGGTATTGTAGATCCCGAAAACAAGAGCCGGTACCAGAGCCAGCACCACTATTGTCATTGCCCTTTTCAAATCAATATAGTCGTGAATATGGGTACCTGACTGCGAAGTTGTTTTTGGAACAAATAAAAATGTGAAAAAACCGCCATGGACTGACTTTAGCCAGTGAAACCTGGCTCCTTTTTGTACATACGGTTCTGTTTTTTCAAAAAAATTCTTTAAAAACTTCATAATGACTGAACTGATTTTATAAATTACCCAAGCTCTTTTATTACTGTTTTGATACCTTTCCGGAGTATCTCCTGAACTTTTATCTTCGAGACACAAACATATTCGCAAAGCGCAAGGTCCTCTTCAATAACCTCATATATTCCCAGCTGCTCCATCTTGTCAAGGTCTTCTGTCAGGATTGCCTTTAAAAGAGAGACAGGCAAAATATCCATCGGCAATACCTTTTCATACTGCCCCGTAAGCACAAAAGCTCTTTCTCCTCCATGCATATTTGCATTCAGTTCGTAGCTTTTTTTTGGGAATAATTTTGAAAAAAATGTATTTGAGGCGCTGAACTTGTCGAAGCCCGGAGCTGCCCAACCTAACAGTTCATAATCGTCACCTTCGGGGATGACAGTGATTTGTGAGTCGAAAAACCCCAGGAAATCATCTTTGTCTGCCTGTGTGCCCGTAAGCACATTACCGCTGATTACCCTTTGCCGGCAGTCACTGTTTTTAACTTTGCCGTCTACTATTGACGACATAGGCGCACATGCCATGGTGCGGTAATATTGAGGATTTGCAACTTCTGAACCTGTAAGGGCAACTGTTTTTGTAAGATCTACCTTCCCTGTTTCAAAGAGCCTTCCTATAAATAGCACATCCTGAACATTTATGGTCCAGACCACTGAAGATTTTGAAAGCGGTGAAATATGGTGTATCTGAATACCGGGGTTTCCTGCAGGGTGAGGCCCGGAGAAATGCCTGATCTCTGCATTTTTTATATCTGAAAAGAGAGAGTTGCCGTTTACGCCCAGAAAAACCTTTCCCGCAGTAAGCTTAGACAGTGCATTTACTCCCGTTTGGAATGTATGCATCTGATCTTTCATAATATAGTTATAGTCAGGCGCCAGCGGGGCAGTATCGAATGTTGAAATAAATATTGCACCGGGCTTCTCTTCAGGATTGGCAATTATTCCGTATGGCCTTCTCTTCAGAAATACCCACAATCCGCTATTCAGCAAATTGTTTTTTATCTCATCTCCGGATAAGGTGAGAGGGTCTGCCTTTATAAACCCGACCGATCCGCACTCCTCATCTGTCTCAATAATCACCTGAAGTATCACCCTTCGCTCTCCGCGTTTCACCGTATATACCTTTCCTCCCAACGGGGCCGTGAAAATAACCTCAGGATGGTACTTATCGAAGAAAAGAGCTTCACCCGTTTTTACAATATCACCCGGTTTAACACATAATTTTGGGGTGAGTCCCTGAAAGTCGGCCGGTTTCACGGCAACAAATTTTGGCGGTTTAATAATTTCAGTACTGTATGAAGCCTCTCCTTTTAGTTTTATATTAAATCCTCTTTTTAACTTAATCACTTTTGACATATTTATCAAGCATAGTATTGTTAATCAGGTTGGCAAAAGTAAAGAATTAATTGCCTATGCACAATCTTTAATGTTAAAATTTCAAAGGCTTAAAGTATATAAACATTTCAGTATGTTTTAGGTTTAAAGGAGAATACAATATATTTGAACCCGAATTTAATATTAAGCTTTAATTTACAATTTTAAGGATGATATACCGTTGCACAAAAGTAAATGTTTAAACCATTAATGCAATGAAGCAAATATTACCTCTCTTTGTTATTTTACTGGCAGGTATGTTTAACCTGCTGAACGGGCAAGAGGAGAGTTTTTACTACGAGAATGCGGTTTATGATGAAAATATAAAAACCGTACTTATGTACAGGGAGGGGTTTGAGTTGTCAAACCCTGTCAGAGAGATCGGGGAGGAGACCCCACTGATCTTTATGTTCGATGATCTTTCGGGTAAGGTTAAGGACTATTATTACACTATTATTCACTGCGATGCTGACTGGAATGAAAGTTTTATCCTTCAAAACGACTATCTTGAAGGATTTGCCGAAAATCCCCTTGATGATTATGCACGCTCTTTTAACACTACCTTTAACTATATCAACTACAGATTGGTAATACCTAATGAAAATATAGACTTAAAGATTTCCGGCAATTTTGTTCTTGTTGTTTATGAGGGTGCAGGGAAAGAAAATATTGTGCTTACCAAGAGATTTCATATAGTTGAGCCATTGGTAAATATTGAAGGTACGGTGCGCCGGGCAACCCTTGATGCATTTAAAGGGGAAAACCAGGAAATTGATTTTACCATCTATCATGATAACCTGAATATTCTTTACCCGAATGAAGAGGTTAAGGTTGTTATAATGCAGAATAACCGCTGGGATAATGCCATTCGCAACTTAAAACCGTTATTTATTCGCGACCGCATGTTAGTATATGATTATAATAAAGAGAATGTTTTTGTTGCAGGCAATGAGTTCAGGTATTTCGATAACAGGACAAATAAGGTTACGGGCGAGAATGTTCTTTCAACAGAATTTCACAGGCCCTATTTTCATAAAACCCTTATGAAGGATGAGGTGAGGTCTAACCGCCCTTACTTTCCGTACCGGGAGATGAACGGTAAATATGTGGTGGAGAGTCAGGACAGGGAGGTTGGGGATTATGATACTGAATGTGATTATACATTTGTGCATTTCACACTACCTCTCGAGTCGGTATTGCTTGGAGGTTCTGTCAATGTATTTGGGGCTTTGAGCAACTGGAATGCAAATAAAAGTAATGAGATGACCTGGAATTTCAATACCGGCGCATATGAGCTGACCCTGCTTCTAAAGCAGGGGTATTACAACTATATGTATGTTTATGTACCTCAGGGTTCCCCGGTGGCTGACCATAAAAATATAGAAGGCAGCTTTTGGGAAACAGAAAATGATTATCAGATTTTTGTCTATTACAAAGAGACCTCTTCCCGTTTTGAAAGGCTGATCGGATACCGGCAATTTAACTCTGTTGCCCACAGGCGTTAATTTATATATTTCAATAAATGACAAAAAAAACTCTTCTGATCCTGCTTATATATTTATCACTTACAGGTTGCATCGGTAAACCGGGTTATATCTATAATGAGGGATTTATTTTCGGAACGCTTTATCATATTGTATATGAAAGCCCTGATGGCAAAGATCTTCATCAGCAGATAAGGGAGCAGCTTGACAGGCTGACCGGTATATTTTCCACTTTCGACAGTTCATCGGTAATCTCAAAAATAAATAACAATCAGCCTGTAGAGCCCGGTCCCGAGTTTTTATTTTGTTTTAAACGTGCAATGGAGATATCTGAAATTACCGGAGGAGCATTCGACATAACGGCAGGTTCATTGGTAAATGCCTGGGGGTTTGGAGCAGAAGAAAAAAAGAGAATGACCCCTGAGATAATAGACTCTTTAAAAGAGATCACCGGTTATAAAAAAGTTACACTTTCAAATGGAAAGGTTCTAAAAGAGTCTCCTGAAATTAAACTTGATATGAGCGCTATTGCCAAAGGTTACGGCAGTGACATTATTGGGAGGTGGCTGAAAAGGAAAGGGTGTAAAAACTATATGGTGGAGATTGGGGGCGAGGTTGTTGCTGAAGGCAGGAATCAAAAAGGGAGGATATGGACAATAGGAATCAGCAAACCTGAAGAGAGCACTCCCGGTGCCGGTACAGAGCTTTTAGCACGTGTCAGGTTACCCGGGAAAGCACTTGCCACTTCAGGTAATTACCGTAATTTTTATATTGAAGACGGTAAAAAATTTGCACATACAATAGACCCTGCAACAGGATATCCTGTGCAACATAACCTGTTAAGCACCACGGTAGTAGCTTCAAGCTGCATCGATGCGGATGCATTTGCCACGGCATTTATGGTTATGGGTCTTGAAAAATCCGTAAAAGCAGGTCTTGAAATTCCTGATATTGAAGTCTGTTTTATCTATTCCGACGAGCTGGGCGAGATAAAAATATATATGTCGGACAATTTTAAACTATTGTTAGCCGATTGATTAACTGTTATCTTTTGCCGGATTAACCAATCTCACATTTTTGTAATCAATCTTTTTTTTGACTTTCTCCTGTTCATGGCGATCCTGAGTCTGGGCACAAAATATTCCCAGGCAGCTCAGATATTTATTTCCCCCTACATGGGTATTGGGGAATTTGCCTCCCTTTTTAATCAGAATATTCAAAGCCAGCCCTGCAAATGCAAGAGCCACAATAATAACTGTTAATATTATCAATTGTAAAAACTTCATTTTTTTTCTGAAATTACTGACGGTAAAATTAATAAATTTTAATTAACTTAATCGGTTCCCATATTTTACAAATATATAACCATCCATAAACAAATTTGTTTTTATTTTGACAAGATAATTATAAAAGCTTTTAATCATGGAAAGACATATTAACGTTGCAGCTTCTCTGCAGACAGGCTTAGGGATTCTGGGATTTATTGCAGGGATTGTGATCTATGCGGTTCTTCTTTTTATTGTTAAATTTATCGGTGAAACAGAGGCGCAGGCAATTATTCTTATTGTAGGGAAAGTGATTGCCGGTATAATTCTTTTTTGCAGTTTACCGGTAATTATTGCAGGAGTCGGACTATTTAAAAAGAGAGAGTGGGGAAGGATTTTAACACTGATAATATCTGTGATGCACCTGCTTAATTTTCCCGTAGGTACTGCAATAGGAGTATATTGTATCTGGGTTATGGTTCAACCGGAGGTGATAGAGCAGTTTAAGAAAAAAAATGATACAAAGTAATATTTCAATTATCGGATATGAAGAATTACCATTTAACCCCCTCACAGTTCAGAGAAGAGGGTAAGAGGATTATCGACTGGATTGCAGATTATTATGAAAATATTGAACAATATCCTGTTTTGTCGCAGGTAAAGCCGGGCGATATAAAAGCATCATTGCCGGAGAAGCCTCCGGTTGACGGGGAGCCTTTTGAAGATATTTTTAAAGATATTGACAGTAAAATAATTCCCGGGATAACACATTGGCAGTCGCCCAATTTTTTTGGGTTTTTTCCTTCAAATACATCATTCCCGTCTATCCTGGGCGATCTTGTAAGCTCAGGCCTTGGAGTTCAGGGGATGATCTGGGCTACCAGTCCGGCTGCCACAGAGCTGGAGACAAGGGTGCTTGACTGGCTTGCGGATATAATGGAGATGCCCGAAAAGTTTAAATCCACTTCAACGGGAGGGGGAGTGATCCAGGATACAGCCTCCACTGCTGCACTTACGGCACTTATTGCAGCACGCGAAAGGGTTACCGGCTTTGAATCCAATAAAAAGGGTATTAACCGGAGGCTGACGGCATATATTTCCGGTCAGACACACTCATCACTTGAGAAAGCCGTTAAGATATGCGGTATAGGAGCTGAAAATTTAAGATTGACAGGTGTTACGGAAAACTTTGCCATGCGTGCTGATTTATTGAAAAGACAGATAGCAAAAGACAGGCAGGAGGGGTTTCTTCCCTTTTTTGTCTGTGCAACCATCGGTACAACCTCTTCCAATGCTATTGATCCCGTAGAGGAGATTGGTAAAATTTGCAGGGAGGAGAAATGCTGGCTCCATGTTGATGCGGCAATGAGCGGAACAGCAATGATTTGCCCTGAGTTCAGACATTATAACAGGGGAGTGGAGCTGGCCGACAGTTACTCGTTTAATCCTCATAAATGGATGTTTACCAATTTTGACTGCGATGTTTTTTGGGTGGGAAACAGGCAGGAGCTTATAAATACTTTTTCAATAGAACCTGAATATTTAAGAAATAAAGCTTCTGAGTCGGGAGAGGTTTTTGATTATCGCGACTGGCATATACAGTTGGGCAGGAGGTTCAGGTCGCTTAAGTTATGGTTTGTGATTCGCCATTATGGAGTTAAAGGGTTGCAATACCATATAAAAAAGCATGTTAAGCTGGCACAGGAGTTTGCTTCATGGGTTAAGGAGTCTGATCAGTTTGAACTGGTTGTTGAGCCCCCGTTAAATTTAGTCTGTTTCCGGCATATTAACGGAGATGATTTTAATATGGAGCTGAAGGATAAAGTTAATAAAACCGGGCATGCATTTTTCACACACACTAAGTTAAACGGCCGGGTAGTTTTAAGGATGTGCATTGCACAGACCCATACCGAAGAGGAGCATGTCAGAAATGCATGGAAGCTTATTTGTGAAACTGCTGAAAAAATGCAATACTGATAAGCAATAAAAAAAGGGCTGTCCTGAAAAGGCAGCCCTTTTTAACAGCTCTATATTATTTTTCAATATTAGCTAAAGCAGCAGCAACACGTGCTATTGGCACACGGTAGGGTGAGCAGCTGACATAGTCCATGCCAACGGTGTCGCAGAACATTACTGATGAAGGTTCTCCGCCATGCTCTCCGCAGATACCTATTTTTAAATCAGCTTTAACGCTGCGTCCCCTTTCAGCTCCCATTCTAACCAGCTGACCGACACCTTCCTGGTCAAGAATCTGGAAAGGATCATTTTTCAGAATCCCTTTTTCTATATAAACAGAGAGGAATTTGCCGGCGTCATCGCGTGAATATCCAAATGTCATCTGGGTAAGGTCATTTGTTCCAAATGAGAAGAAGTCGGCAACTTTAGCCACCTTATCAGCCACCAATGTAGCCCTTGGAACCTCGATCATGGTTCCGACAAGGTAATCGACCGTTGCTCCTTTTTCTTCAAAAACTTTCTTTGCAGTTTCATGTATAACTTCAGCCTGCAGTTCATACTCTTTTACAGTGCCAATAAGCGGAACCATTATTTCAGGTCTTGCATCAACACCTTTTTGTTTCAGTTCAACAGCAGCTTCAATAATTGCCCTGGCCTGCATTTCTGTAATCTCGGGATAGGTATTGCCTAACCGGCAACCTCTGTGCCCAAGCATCGGGTTGATTTCGTGAAGGTCGTCAACCAATGATTTTACCTGCTCGACAGTTATACCCATCTCATTAGCCATCTCTTTCTGGTTGGCAGGTTCGTGAGGTACAAATTCGTGAAGCGGCGGATCAAGCAATCTGATAGTTACTCCATAGCCCTCCATTGCTTCGAGGATACCCTTGAAGTCTTCGCGCTGATAAGGCAGTAATTTATCCAAAGCTTTACGCCTGTCAGCTTCTTTTGTGGCAAGGATCATTTCACGCATAGCGTTGATCCTGGTACCTTCAAAAAACATATGTTCCGTACGGCAGAGCCCGATACCCTTTGCACCAAAGTCTCTGGCAACTTTTGCATCATGGGGCGTATCTGCATTGGTACGTACATCCATCCTGGTATACTTTTCAGCCAGATCCATGATTTTTCCGAAGTTACCGCTAAGATCGGGATCCTGGGTTATAATTTTGCCTTCGTAAACTTTTCCTGTTGAACCGTTTAGCGAAATCCAGTCACCTTCATTATATTCCACCCCATCAATAGTCATTACACGTGTTCTGTAATTTATTTTAACAGAGCCGGCACCTGATACGCAGCACTTACCCATTCCGCGGGCAACAACTGCAGCATGCGAAGTCATACCTCCGCGGGCAGTCAGGATACCTTTTGCAATATGCATTCCTCCAAGATCCTCGGGAGAGGTTTCCACTCTCACCAATATGGAAGTTTCATATTTATCTGCCTCATCGGCAAAAAATACTATCTGCCCGGTTGCAGCTCCGGGTGATGCCGGCAGCCCGCTGGCAATCTCTTTTGCCTCTTTCAGAGCTTTGGGAACAAAAACCGGGTGAAGCAGTTCGTCAAGTTTATTGGGATCAATTCTTGAAAGGGCGGCTTTTTCATCAATTTTACCCTCTTCCAGCAGATCAATTGCAATTTTTACCATTGCAGCACCGGTACGTTTACCGTTACGGGTCTGGAGGAGCCACAGTTTACCTTCCTGAATGGTAAACTCCAGGTCTTGCATATCTTTATAGTGGTCTTCAAGCAACTGCTGGGCTTCATCAAGTTGTCTGTAAAGCTCCGGCATGGCCTCCTCAAGTGAAGGATGCTGAGCTATCCTCTCCTCTTCACTGATTCCCTGAAGCTGTGCCCATCTTTTTGAACCCACCTTAGTAATAGTCAGAGGAGTACGTATACCTGCCACAACATCTTCTCCCTGGGCATTTATCAGATATTCCCCATTAAAAATATCTTCACCTGTTGCAGCATCACGGGTAAATGCAACTCCCGTTGCCGAGGTGTCGCCCATATTGCCAAATACCATTGCCTGCACATTTACAGCAGTTCCCCAGTCATCCGGAATTTGCTCTAACCGGCGATAAAGGGTTGCACGCGGATTATTCCAGCTGTTGAATACTGCAGCTATTGATCCCCAAAGCTGTTCCCATGGTTCTGCCGGGAAGTTTCTTCCGGTAACTTTATTAATAGCTGCCTTAAACCTGCTTACCAGCTCCTGAAGGTCTTCTGTGGTGAAGTCGGTGTCAAGCTCAACACCTTTTTCCTCTTTTAACTGATCAATTATCTCTTCAAACGGGTCATGTTCTTCTTTACTTGCAGGTTTCATATCCATTACCACGTCGCCATACATCTGAATAAACCTACGATATGAATCCCAGGCAAAACGGGAATTCCCGGATTTTTTGGCAAGTGTTTCCACTGCCACATCATTCAATCCTAAGTTTAAAACAGTGTCCATCATTCCGGGCATTGAGGCGCGGGCGCCTGATCTGACAGAGAGAAGGCACGGATTCTCCTTATCTCCGAATATGGTTCCGGTTAACTCCTCAACCAGAGCAACAGCAGCTTCAACCTCCGGTTTAATAATCTCAAAGGTTTTTTCCCGCCCCAGCTCATTGTACATTGTACAAACTTCTGTGGTGATAGTAAAACCGGGCGGTACCGGAACACCAATCAAATTCATCTCGGCAAGGTTGGCACCTTTCCCTCCGAGCAAGCTTTTCATATCGGCCTTGCCCTCAGCCTTACCTGCACCAAAGGTATAAACATGTTTTGCCATAATTTTTTTTTTAAGTTATTAATAATGATATATTTTCACACGACTAAACAAATAGCTTGTTATTGATAAAGTAGTTGTTGTAAAACTTCTAAAAAATATCTGTCATCCGTACAGGCAATACGGGGTTGCAAAAATAAATTTATTTTTTGATAATAGAAACTTTTGCACTCTGCGGGACAGCTACATTAACATTAATTTTTCATATTGACATTTAATCTTTTACAGCTTTGGTTGCTGCCAAAAAATCACCTCACCTCTATTATGAAGGTAATTTTTTCATATACCGGCAGATTATAAAGGACAATATGTCTATTTATTGGAAATGGTTTACTGTTTGTTATGAAGGCGGTAGTAATAAAAATTAATTTTAATCATATGAATCTTAATAATTTTACAATAAAAGCACAGGAAGCT